>JAVEST010000005.1:0-32283 GCA_034006465.1 Sulfurimonas sp.
ATGACATCTCCACTATAAGCCACTATCATGAACTTTTACTCATTATAATGCGTAACATTAGCTAGTTTGCAAAAAATGATTTGCATTTTTTATATATGTTACTGATGCAACTTTAGTAAAAAATTCTCTCGCACCTTCTACATCTATGATCTTGTCTTTTTCACCTAGATAGACTTCTAGCTTTACGCCTTGTTGCACTAATTCTTCTAGCTCATCTAGGTCCCACTCATAGTTAAGCAACTCTTCTAGCTCTTGCTTTGTACTTTTTTTTTGCTCTACTATCTTTTTTTCATAAGGCTCAAAACAGAGCTTTATAAACTGTTTCATATAGACTACTTCACCCTTTGTGTAAGAGAGAAGTTGAAGCCTCTTAAACTTAGCATCTCTTGTTTGAAAAAAAGCAGGAGATAGAAGTTGCAGGGTATCTACTCTTTTTTTAGCTGCTAGAGTTTTTTTAACATGTTCAAGCGCTTTTATAGCTCCATAACTAAAGCCAACTACTGTGTATTTTGTATCATTTATATACTCTTTAAAAAGATAACTCTCACGTAGTAGAGAAAAACCACTAAAGAACTGCATCTATAGCTTCTTTAACATCTGACTTTGTTATGCTCTCCCTCTCAGAGAGCTTCTCTTCAACTATCTTCATGGCATCTGACATCTTCTCTATAAGAGTTTTTGTCTCTTTGTGTAGCTTTGAGATAAGAGCTCCGTTTTGCTCATCGCTAGAGATAAGAGTATCGCCCATGCCATACTCTTTTAGCATCTTCTCTACAAGCTCTTTGGCCTCATCCAAATCAACCTTAGCACTGCTTGCATGTTCACCATATTTTATATCACAAGCTGCCATTCCTGCTAAGAGCATCTTGATTCTTGATTCTAGCTCATGTTTTATAAGTGGCTCGTCTGTGGTTGGAGTTAGCTTCTCATTTGAGAGCATTAACTTCTCAAATGCAAGATCAAAATAAGTAGCCACTATTGCTTTAGCAGCTTGGTAAGTCACTCTATATGCTTTTTGTTTATCACTTAGCATCTGGAGTTTTTTCTTTCCAAACATCACCTTATCTTTTACCTGATGAAAGTGGTCTATATTTACTTTTTTATCATTTTGTCTTAAAGCCAGTAACGCAGCTTCATTTACAAGTGCAGCTAAGGCTGCTCCATTAAAGCCAACAGTCATATTTGCGATTCTTATAATTTCTAAGTCATGTGGAACTCTACTTAGATATTTTTCCAGTATAGATGCTCTCTCTTTTTTAGTGGGAAGTTCTACAAAGACTCTTCTATCAAATCTACCTGCACGAAGGAGTGCTGAGTCTAGTACTTCTATCTTGTTTGTAGCTGCAATGACAATGATGCCACTTTGGTTTTCAAAGCCATCCATCTCTGTTAGGAGTTGGTTTAGCGTAGCTTCTCTCTCATCATTTCTTACACCATCTCTTTTTTTACCAACTGCATCTATCTCATCTATAAAGATGATAGATGGCGCTGAGTTTTTTGCAGCTAAAAAAAGTTCATGGACTCTTTTTGCTCCCATGCCTACATAGATTTGCACAAAAGAGGCCCCACTTTGGTAAAAAAATGGCACACCAGCTTCATGAGCTACTGCTTTTGCTATCATAGTTTTACCAACACCAGGAGGGCCAACTAAGAGCACACCTCTTGGCATCCTAGCACCAAAATTTTTATATCTTGTTGGTTTTTTCATAAAGTCTATAATCTCTTCAAGCTCAATTTTAACATCACTGATGCCGCCAATATCACTAAACTTTACATCGCTCCTCATAGCTTCTAGTGGAGTGTTTTGTATCTCAATTCCTGAAGCCCTAACTCCACCACCCTCAACTATCTTTTCTCTCTTTTGCCACCACCTAAAGATAAGTGAAGCAACTCCTAGAGCTAAAACTGTAAAAAGTATATAGACTATAACATTTGAACCAGAGCCAACTTCAACTTTATGGTTTATAAACATCTCAGGTTTTACTTGTGAAGATGCTATCTTATAGACATCATTATCAGTTTTTAAATATACGAAATCTTTGGTAATAGTTACATTTCTAACCGTGTGATTATCAAGAATCTTATTTGCTTCACGAAGGGTTATCATCGAAGAGTTGTCTCTAAGAACAGCAAAAAGAACCAGAGCAATAATAATAAAGGATGATAAGTAAAGCAGTATTCTGTTAGTCTTAGAGTTTGGCATGGTTAAATTCTCCTCTAATTTCATAGTCTTGTATAGTTACCCAGTTTCCTAGTAAGTCCTCTTTAGAGTCAACCACTATCTTGTTAAAATGTTGGTCGTGTCCCACAAACAGAGAATCTTTTTGACTCTCTAGCAAAACTTCTAAGTCGCCTTTAAAGGCATTTCTAAACTCTAAGTTTTTTTGCTTTATGATGGACTCTAGCTCATGCAAACGCTCTTTTGCAAGCTTACCATTTACCTCAGGTTTTAGAGTTGCTGATGGAGTTCCATCACGCTTAGAGTATGTAAATGCATGAAGATGCGTAAGTGGCAAATCTCTTACATTTCTCATAGCTTCATCCCACAACTCCACAGTCTCTCCAGGGTGTCCTGTTATAAAGTCTGTGCCAATAGCAAAGCCTCTTGACGCTAACTCTTCAAAAAGCTCACAATCATGCTTATAAACATTTCTTCTATTCATCAGCTTTAGCATCTTTGGTGAAGTGTGCTGAAGTGCAATATGAAGATGCCGCTCAAGCCAGCTCTCGCCCAAAATCTCTTTAAACTCATCTGTTATCTGAATAGGCTCAACACTTCCAAGTCTTATACGTCTAACCCCACGGATTTGTGAGATTTTTTTCATAAGAGATGCTAGTGAGCTATCTGTTTTTTGTCCATAGCTTCCAACATTTGTACCAGTTAGTATAAACTCTCCAAAGCCATTAGATGCGAGCCTTTGGATTTGCTCTAATATCCTTGCCTCATCCATACTTCTAGCATCACCTCTTACAAAGGGAATGATGCAGTAGGAGCATCTAAAACTACAACCCTCTTGTATCTTTATAAACGCCCTACTCTTACCGATAAAGTCATCAACAACTGCATTGTCAATATGGTTTAAATCTCCAGCATCATAAAATGGTTTTTCTTCTTGTAAGAAGCTCTCTATCTTTAGCTTTTCACTCTGCCCAAAAACTCCATGAACTTTACCACTCTTTAGAAGTGATTCGCCTTTTGTATGAGCACCGCATCCAGTAAGATATACCTTTGCATCTGATGTTTTTTCTACTTGGCTTAAGTATGAGCGAACATGTGTATCTGCTCCATTTGTTACAGTACAAGAGTTTATAACTATCGCATCAGCTTCAGACTCATCTTGTGTTATCTCGTAGTTTTTTAACGCTTGCATCATAACTTGTGAGTCATATAGGTTAGTTCTGCAACCAAAAGTCTTAAAAAATACTTTTTTCATATAATCTCCTTTTTTGCGAACAAAATCTTTTGAGCAGTGGTAGATATAATCATTTATAGAACCTCGCTAGTGTCAAAAGGAGGTACTCTATCCTCGTTTTGAATATGAAGCCTTTGAGTAGGATATGCGATAGTTATATCATCCTCTTTGTTAAAAGCTTCTACAATCTCTACAGATATAACGCTTCTAAGTGTCAAAGTAGCATAAGCATTTGTTAAGTACCATGAGTCTATAGATACACCATTTTCCTTTATAAAGGAGAAGATTCTAGGCTCAACATTTGTGTTTTTAAGACTATACTTATTTCTAAGCTTATTTAACTGTTTTCTTGTTATATCTGTATAACCTTTGGAGTATTTTTTAACTATCTCTTTTGCTATATGCATAGCTTTTTTATGGTTTGAATCAAAAGTTATAGTAATATGCACACCATCCCAAACGGTCTTTAGTGAAGAGTGTGTGTAGTTAGCTATCATTTGCGTAAAAACATAGTTATTTGGAACAAATATAACTCTTCCTGCTCTTCTGTTATCAGTAACTGATGTTAGAGTGATATCTTCAAGTATTGTCATGCGAAGAAGCGAGATATCCATCACATCTCCAACATACTTCATTCCACCCAAATCAACTCTTATCCTATCTCCAACATGAATACTCCCACCGATGACCACAACAAGCCAGCCAAGTATGCTCATAAACCAGTCTTTCATGGCAATAGCAATACCAGCAGAGGCAAATCCTAGTATGGTGACAAGATAGCTAGCGTTTTCTATATAGTTAAAAAAGACGATTATTATGATAAGCGTAACATTTAAAAATGTGATGATTTTATTTGTCATATAAAATCGTTCATTGTCAGTTATATACTTCTTAACAATAAGTTTTAAGATAAAAAATATCAAAAACACAACCAATACAACTACACCTATCTTGCCAAGTTTTAAGACTTGAACTTCTATATCTTTGTTGATATTTAGCTCTATAATCTCTATTCTTTTTTGGTAAACCTCAGATGCAATCTCCATAGTCTCCAAAGCGGTTTCAAATCTCTCTAACTGTTTGTGTTTCTTCTCTATCTCTTTTTTATACTCATTATCTACATCTATGAGCACAATCTCTTTATAGAGGTCTCTCTCTTTACGCAAAAGCGCTATAAGCTGAGTTAGTTCATCTTTTCTCTTGATATAATCATTAAAATCAGAACTTAGAGTTTTAATAAGTGAGATGCCAGTAAAGATATCAAAAGGATTGGTAATACTCGAAGTCTCCTCGATATTTGGCGGAGTTATAAGAGTTGAAAATGGCGCACTATCTTTTTCTTTAAATTTTTCTATCTGTATAGTTAGAATCTTCTCTTTTGAGATGATGGCATTTAGTTCATCTTCCTCACTAGGGGTCTTCGTTTTTTTATCTTTTAAATATTTTATACGCTCTTTTATCTTCTGTAGAGACTCTCTAACATCAAGTGATGTAAGGTAAGATGCATAACTTTTTGTCCAAACCCTCTCTTTAGATATCTCTTCTTCTAACTTTTTTAAACTACTTAAATGCTCAGAGATTTTTTTAACTCTTTGTTGCTCTTTATCTTGTTCCATTTTTAAGAGCTGCTCTTTACTTAACTTCTCAGTAGGCTCAGACTCTGCAAAAACTATAGAGCTAAGTAGTAAAAACAGAAAAAAGATTATTTTCATCTAAATATCTCCAAACTTTGCTAAAGCTGCCATAACTACGCTTTTTTGAACATCATTTTTAATCTCAACCTCGCCGATGCCTTTTGCCAATATAAAAGTAATGCTCTCATCTGAACTTTTTTTATCTAAGAAAAATGAATCATAAAAACTATTTGTATTTTTTATCTTGTATGTTGTTGGTAAGTTATACTTTTGTAAAATATTTTTAACTCTTAAAAGTTCATCGCTGCTCATCAGACCAAGACTAAGTGAGACTTCATTAGCCATAACTATGCCTATAGCTACCGCTTCACCGTGAAGAAATTCTTTGTAATTTGTCTCATTCTCTATAACATGAGCAAAAGTGTGCCCATAGTTTAGTGCGGCTCTTAAACCATGCTCTTTCTCATCTTTTGCAACTACGCTAGCCTTTGTTTGAACTGCTTTTTTTATAGCTTCTGCTAAAATATTCTTATCATTAAGATTTGCATCTTCTAAAAAAAGAAAAAAATCTTTATCAAACGTTATAGCCATCTTTAGCATCTCAGCTACACCAGCAGCAAACTCTCTAGATGCTAGTGTGTTTAAAAAGTAAGGGTCAATAAAAACAGCCTTTGGCTGATGAAATGCACCTATAAGATTTTTACCATAAGCGTTGTTCATTCCAGTTTTACCGCCTACACTAGCATCTACTTGAGATAAAAGTGTAGTTGGGATTTGGATAAAGTCGATGCCTCTTTGATAGATGCTAGCAGCATATCCCGTCATATCACCAATAACACCACCGCCAAAAGCTATAAGCATTGATTTCCTGTTAAATCTATGGTTAAAGAGTGATTCTAAAACGTTATCTATGCTTTGTTGGTTTTTATACTCCTCTCCATCACTAACAGTTATGATATAGAGTTCTTTTGCACTGATAAAGCTCAAAAGATATGCAAGATGCAAACCTGCTACTTTTGGGTTTGTTACAATAGCTACTTTTGTGTCAAAATGGATTTTTTTAAGGGTGTCTATGCTTATATCATAGGAGTTGTCAACGGTTTTTTTAAGGGGAATATTTACTTGCATCAGCTATCCAAATTTTTAATTATGTAGGATAGATAATACTTTAAAAAGAGTAAAAAAGAGCTAAATTATCCCTCTATTGTTGAACAGGCAAAAATATTTGGTGATAATCGTCTAGTTTATAATATAACTTTTCGCTATCCGTTGATAAAAGTGAGTAGCTTCTTCTCTTTTTGACTTTTGGAGTAAATGGCAAGATATGTACAAAGTTCTCTTTTTTTCTAAGTTCTCTTATAGGGTTCTCATTCTCTTTAATAACTTTAATGTTTTTAGAAAATATCTCTGCTAGGTTGTTATAATGTTCGATAATCTGGTCTTTGCCCTCATCATGCTCATTCATATAGCTATAGATTTCTAAGTTAAATCCCATCTGCTCAGAAATATCAAAAATGGTAGAAGAGATCTTCTCCAAATCTCTGTTGTTGGTTAATATAATAGCCGCATCTTTTACACTAGAAAAAGATCTATCTGAGAGCTTAAGTACTGGAACATGCGACTCATAAAGAGTACTTCTAGTATAGTAATTTCCAAACATTTCAGATGAGACAATAACTAACCCTATATGATAAGATTTTATATCACTGTAAAAAGTAGCCCTTAAATCTTTTGATTTGTACTCTATATCTACAATGATATTTTCATCTCTATACTCTTTTATGTACTGAAGAGTCTCAATATGGCTAGGATTTACTACCTTAATAATCAGGTTATGTTTAAACTTTTTATGTGCAAAAACAGCCCGTCTTATCATCTCTTTGATAGTGCTTGAGTTTACTAAACACATATCTACATAGAGAAGAATGTTTGAGCCAAATGGTTCAGGAAACTGCCCTAGCTCTCTCTTAATAGCTCGATAAACTGACTTTAAAACTGCAGGCTCTCCAACTAAGACTAAAAGGTCATTTGGCTGAATCATTCTTCTTCGTGATGGCATCAGAAGTTTTCTGTTTCTATATATGGCAACTATTCGCCAGTTTTTCTGTTCTATCACACCAATATGTCTATAAACAAAAGAGCTTCCAAATGGAACTAAAACCTCCATTATTTCACCCTCACCTATTCCAACATTTTGAGCAATTACTGGAACATTTGGCAAGTAGTCAAGGAGTCTTGAAGCTAAGATCTCATTTGAATTAACCAAAATAACATCTGAGTCTTCATTATGCATATCCCACTGATTTAGGACAATAACACGAAGATTTTTTTTGACAATTCTTATATTTTTGATAGTGTTTTCAGTATCGAGTTGACTATCCATAGCGATAATAATTTGAACAAACTCCATCTTTAGAAGGTTTGAGAGCTTGTAAAAGCTAGTGGGATCAAACTCATAAAACTTAAAGCGTGCAGGATTTACCTCTTCATACTCTTTAGCTTTGAGTTCTATTACATAGTAGATATTTTCACTTGTGTATGTCTCAATAACTCTTTGTATAAAATGTTCACCCGTACTGCCATCACTAATTATCAAAATTTTTTTCAAAACAGACTCTACTTTTTAAATTTTTGCCATTATATCATTTTAAAACTCTACATAACTTAGTGGTGCAAGATTATGAGATACCTCGAAAATGAGGCTTTGAAGCTAGTGTAGAGTTTGAAAGCCTTGTCCTTGCGAGGTTAAAACCTAACTTCCAAAAGAGATGTCAAGCTTTAAAATTTATCAAGTTTTCCGGAAGTGGGGCTTTAGCCCCGCCTGCATAACTTTAAAATTTATAAGATTTTTATCTCTCTACAAAGAGCTAAAAATTCCTCTCCATATCTTTCAAACTTAACTTCTCCTACCCCGTTTACACCAAGCATCTCGTCTTTTGTTTGTGGTAGTTTATCTACAAAATCCACTAGCGTTTTATCTGAGAAAACTATATATGCAGGGACTTCATCTTTTGCGGCTATTTTTGCTCGAAGAACTCTAAACATCTCAAATATTTCATCATCAACTGTTGTTAGGCTCTCTTTTTTTACTTTTTTTGGAGTCTGAGCCATTTTATGTTTATCTATCTCAACTTTAACCAAACCCTTTAAGATATCAGCCCCATATTTTTTAAGTTTTATAGCTCTAAACTCACCTATTTCTATGGCATCTAGCTCAAAAAGTCTATCTCCTATGGCACTCCAAATATCTTTTGATATATCTTCGCCTTTACCGTAAACTGAGAGTTTATCATGCTTAAATTCTAAAACTCTTTTGGCCTTAGAGCCTCTCAGGACATCTATAAGATGCGTAAGCCCAAATCTCTGTTCGCATCTATAGATGCAAGAGAGAAGTTTTTGCGCTTCTGTTGTGATATCAACTTTCTCAACACTTCCACGCCTACAATTATCACAAACATCCTCGCAACTCTCTATCTCATCATCAAAATATTTCGCTATAAGTTTGTGTCTGCACTCACTTGAGTTTGCATAGCTGTACATCTTTTTTAGCTTGTTGTAGAGTAGTTCTTTATACTCTTTGTTCTCGAGCACATCGATAAAAGAGCGCATCTTCAAATCATCGCCTTTTGAGTATAGAAGCAGCGTCTCAGCTGAGAGTCCATCACGCCCTGCACGACCAATCTCTTGATAGTAATTCTCAACAGTTTTTGGCATACTCATATGAACTACAAAGCGGATATTACTCTTATCTATGCCCATGCCAAAAGCAATGGTGGCGACTATGATATCAACCTCTTCATACATAAACTCTTTGTAAACTCTCTCTCTTATCTCGCTTGAAAACCCTGCATGGTAAGCTCCAACTTTATAACCCTTTGTTTTTAAAAAACCAGCAACTGCTTCTACATCTTTTCTGCTAAAAGCGTAGATTACACCGCATTTTGATTTGTGTTTAGAGATAAAATCAAGCAACTGAGATCTACCATTTCCAAGTCTTTGTTGTGAAGTGATGGTAAGGTTTTCTCTTAGTGTTTTAGCACGAAGTGAGACTGGGTCTATAAGCCCCAAAGTGCTAACTATATCTTCTTGAACTTTGTGTGTAGCAGTTGCAGTAAAAGCGGCGATGCTTACATCGGGAAAAATCTCTTTTAGCATAGAGAGGTTTCTATAATCAGCTCGAAATTCATGTCCCCACTCACTCACACAGTGAGCTTCATCTATAACAAAAAAGTTGACTTGGAGTCTTTTTAAGAGTTCAACAAAACCATTTGCACTAAGCCTCTCTGGCGCTATATACAGAAGCTTTATATCATTTGCTAAAAGTCTTGCGGTAATATCCTGTATATCGTTAAAGTCTTGAGAGGAATTTATCATCTCAGCTTTGATACCATTTTTCTTTAATGCATAGACTTGGTCTTGCATAAGGGCGATAAGTGGTGAGATGACAATAGTGACTCCATCCATCATAAGTGAGGGAAGTTGATAACAAAGAGATTTACCGCCACCTGTTGGAAGGATGGTTATGAGGTCTCTCTTTTGTAAGATGGCATCTACAGCTTGTTGTTGATAGTTTTTAAAGCTATCGTGCCCAAAAACTTTCTTTAGTAGCTTATCTCTCAAAGACATCTACTTTTTTTATCCACAACTCTTCTTCTGCACTTTGCCACACTTGATTTACAAAAAAACCTGTTATTTTTATATAGTTTTGAGTCTTAATATTTGATGTAAAAGTTCTATCTTTTTCCCACAAGTAAATCTCAGCTCCATCAAATCTATTATAGATTTTACTATCATTTTTTAGTCTATATGTAGTCGGCTTTGCCTCTTGTACTATCTCTTTTTCTTTTATATTTTTTTTTACTACTTTGGCTTCTTTTAGCATAAGTGTTGGAAAAACATTGTCATCTTTTGGATATATTTTTTTCTCTTTTATAACTTCTTTTATTCGCTCTTTTACAACTACTTTTGGCTCATTTTTAGCTTTTTTCTCTAAAATGGCTATCTGGTTTTTCAAACTTACTATCTCTTTTTCTTTGGTTTTTACTTCTATTTTGTACTTATTAGTCTCTTTTTGGTTATCTTGGGCTATTTTTATCTTATCTTGTAGTTTTTTATCTAAATCACTATTTTTAGCTTTAAGAATCTCTATGGTTTTTTTATAATTTTTACTATCATACTCTTTTGTCGTCTCTACTTTTAAGATGCCTTTTGACTCCAAAGCTCTTTGGCACTCCTCGTGTTCAACTCTAAGTTTTGCTATATCATTTATGATGGATTCTATTCGTTTGAGTTCATCCCCTTGGAGTAAAGAGAGTGTTAAAAAAACTATAAAAAAGATCTTCATTTTAGCTCACCTTTTCTTAATAATTTTGCTCCCATCTCAACATGATTGGTATAAGGAAACTGATCAAAAAGAGCCATATCTACAACCTCATGAGTCTCACAAAGCAGCTCTAAGTCTCTCAAAAGCGTCTCAGGATTACAAGAGATATATAAAATATTGTCATATTTTGATGCCATCAGACATGAGGTCTCATCCATTCCAGATCTAGGTGGATCTACAAAGATAGTGTTTATATTATAAGAGTTTATATCGATATCCCTCATCCTTGTAAACTCTCTTTTTCCTTCTATCGCCTCAGTAAACTCTTCCACACTCATTCTTAAAAACTCGATATTTGTCACTTCATTTAAGAGCATATTTGTTTTTGCAGCATTGATAGAAGATTTTGATATCTCAGTAGCTAGTACCTTTTTAAAAGATTTTGCAAATGGTATAGTAAAATTACCAGCTCCACAATAGAGCTCTAGCAAATCTCCATCACAAGATGCCAAGGAGTTTGTAGCCCACAAAATCATCTGCTCATTAACTTTAGAGTTTGGCTGAGTAAAACTGTTTTCTATATAGTTAAACTTAAAAATCTCCCCGCCAACATTTAGATGCTCAGTTATATAGTCTTGTCCAACCACAAGCTTTTGCTTACGGCTTCGCCCTATAACGAAGATGCCAAGCTCATCTGCCATCTCTTTTGCCTTAGTAAGCCACTCATCGCCTAATTTTCTATGATATATTAAAGAGACTACAATCTCGCCACTACTTGAGCTTAAAAAGTCTGCTCCAAAGAGCTTAAAACCTATCTCTTTTTCTTTTATGGCAACTAAGAGCTTTGGCATCAACTTCGAGATATGTAGATTTACCTGCGGGCACTCGTCAACTAATACTACACCCTTATGTTCTAGGTGATTCATCGCATAGAAGATTTCATCCTCTTTATGCCAAATCTTAAACTCACTTCTTGAACGATAGTGCGATGTTGGGGATTTAAAAACAGAAATCTTGCCATCGTAAAAGGGTTTAAATCTCTGTGTGTTTAACTCTAACTTATCATTTAACTGAGCTTCATATCCATCTTCATAGACTCTACAAGCCCCACACTCACCAAAATATTTACAATCCATTATCTTCTCACTTTATCGTCGCTATTAGGTTACCTATGAGCAAGTTCCAACCATCTATTAGAACAAAAACAAGTATCTTAAAGGGCAGCGATATCATAACAGGTGGTAACATCATCATACCCATAGACATAAGTATAGAGGCAACAACCATATCTATAACCAAAAATGGTAAAAAGAGTAAAAATCCAATCTCAAAAGCGGTTTTTAGCTCACTTATAACAAACGCTGGGATAATTACAGAGAGAGGCACATCAGCTACTGTAGCTGGGTTTTGCATCTCTCTTATCCTAAAAAATAGCGCTAAATCTTTTTCCCTAGTGTTTCTTACCATAAAGTTTTTAAATGGCAGAGTTGTTTTATCAAACGCCTCTTCATAACCAATCTTCTCTTCTATATATGGCTTAACTCCAACCTCATAAGCCTCTTTTCCAATAGGCTCCATCACAAAAAAAGTCAAAATCATCGCTAGCATCACAAGAAGTTGAGTTGGTGGAACTTGCTGAGTTCCAAGAGCTTGTCTTAAAAATCCAAACACAATAACAAAACGAGTAAATGTTGTCATCACAAGTACCATACTCGGAGCTAAAAAAAGGAGTGTTAAAACTACTAAGACGTTTAGTGAGCTTACAAGTTGCTGCGGAGTATCGGGGGATGAAAGAGCAAAATTCATAGTAGGAATAGTTACAGCTTCAGCGCCGAGAATAGATGCCAAAGCTAAAAAGACAAAAAAGATTCTTATCATTATTTCGTAGATGCCTTATCTAGGATAGATTTCTTTGCTTTTGCCTCATCATCTCTTTTACTACCATAAAAGTGTAGCTCAACTCTACGGTTTTTTTCTCGTCCAGCCTTTGTTACATTTGTAGCCAATGGTTTATACTCAGAAAATCCTGCCGCACTAATTCTTTTTGGATCAACTCCATCTAAGAGAAGTTCTTGAAGCACTGAGATTGCACGAGCCGATGAGAGTTCCCAGTTATCTTTATATACGCTATCACTTGATGGAGGTAGGTTATCTGTGTGACCTTGAACACTCACCTGCATAGCATTTGGAAGTTCATCAACTATAAGTGCTACTCTTTTTAAAAACAGAAGTGCATCTTCATTTTCTATAGTCGCACTTCCTGATTTAAAGAGTAGTGAGGCTGGTAGTTCTATAACAAAACCCTCTTGAGCCTCTTCAACTGTGATAGCAGGTCCGTGACCTTTATCTATCATCTCGTTTGCGTCCATTGCAGCTTGAGTAATTCTATTTACTGCTTCAGTAGTCTCATCTTGAGACTCTATCGGAGTTGACTCTTGAATTCTTCTTTTTGAGATTTCAGTCTTTGTTCCACCCTCTAAAACACTCATCGCACCAGAAAGAGATCCAATAGCTTCAGAGATTTTTTTAGCATCCATACTTGACATTGAAAGAAGTAAAACGAAAAAACATAGAAGCAAAGACATCAAGTCTCCAAAGGCTGCTAACCAGTTAGGAAGACATCTCTCACACTCAGGACATTTGTTCTTTTTAGCCATTATCTACTACCCATAACACTAGTCAAACTGACTAACTCTATCTTTTGGAGCAAGATATGCCAAAAGCTTAGCCTCTAAAACACGAGGTGCATCTCCTGATTGAATAGACATGATTCCAGAGAGTATCATCTCTTTAATTAGAGTCTCTTCCTCATTTCTAATACCCAGTATTATCGCAATAGGAGTTCCTACGACGTTACCAATGATGGCACCATACATTGTAGTAAGAAGCGCAACTGCCATAGATGGACCGATAGCAGATGGATCAGCCATGTTTAAAAGCATAGCAACAAGACCGATGAGCGTACCTATCATACCCATAGCACCTGCAAGGGCTGCCCACTGACTAAACATAGAGCCATTTACAATATGCCTCTGGCTAGTTCTTTCCATATCTATCTCAAGAAGTTCACGAATTGTATCTGGTTCACTTCCATCTATCGCCATAGATAGACCTTTTCTCAAAAACTCGTTTTGCTCGGAGTTTACTTCACCCTCAAGAGCCAAAATGCCATCTTTTCTCGCTTTTGTCGCAAAATCAACCAACTTTTTTATAAGGGCTACTTCATCCTCAACAGTAGGTTTAACAGCCACCATAAAAACTTTAGCAAAATTTTTCATCTGTGCTGGCTTAAAGGCTATAAGTAAAGAGCCTATACTTCCACCAATAACAATTAAAACAGATGGGATGTCTATATATGGACCTATTCCAACACCCATTGACATAGCACCTAGTAAAAGAGCTAAAACCAGAACTATACCAATAACCGTACCTAAATCCATTCAAATACCTTAAGAGTAAATATTGCGGTTATAATACCACAAAATATATTAGACACTTATCATTTATCAAGAAATTAAAAATTAAAAATGGTGTGAATTTTTTAAATTGTACTCTTAAGTCATGTTTACACCATTTCAATTAAAATGATTCAAGCATATTTTTCTCTGCTTTTACCTATCTTGTGTTACTATTTCTAAAATATATATATTTTATGGTTAAGTCTTGAGGTAATTTTCTCAAGTAGTAGGGTTTGACAGATGATAATTTTCTTAGCAATATCTTTGCAAGAGTTATGGTTGAGATGTTCTCAGCTATGTTTTTGTACTCAAGAATTAAATTTTGAGTTTATTTTTAGTGAGAAATAGATTGAAAAGTTTTTTCAAAACGGTTTTTAAGTTAGTCATTATTTCTGCTTTGCTTTATGGCATTGGTAGATTTGGTATAAACACTTATGAAAGCCATGTTTTTGTGCCTCGTGCTCCATACAGTGTTATGCAAACGCAAAACTCCATAACTATAAAGTGGCAATCTCCTGAGTTTGAAGTTGGCTCTATAGAGTATGGTTTTTTTCCAGATTCACTTGATAAAATCTTAATAGATGCTAAAAAAACAAAAAAGCATTCCATTACTCTATCAGATTTAAATGAGTGTACAAAGTACTACTACAAAGTCTCGTCAAACTCCATGTCCATAGACAATGAAGATAGAAGCTTTAGAACACTTTGTAAGGAAAAAGAGGCTCAAAGACTTTGGGTTATCGGAGATAGTGGTAAAGCTGGAGAAGACCAAACAAAAGTTTATACTGCCATGCTTGACTATATAGAGCATGATTTTAACAAGCTTGATATGTGGGTACTTCTAGGAAATAACGCATATGATAAAGGTAGCCAAAAACAGTACAATGAGAACTTTTTTAAGCCTTATGCGGAGCTTCTAAAGAGATTTACTCCTTGGGCGGTTATCGGAAACCGTGATGCTAAAAGATGGGCATTTTACAATATTTTTGACTTCCCTACTAAGGGTGAAAGTGGAGGAGTTCCGAGTGGTAGTGAGAAGTATTACTCAGTTGAGAGCGGAAATCTTCATCTTGTGATGCTAGATAGCGAGGTGTACCGCATAGACAAAAACTCGAACTTAGCAATATGGTTAAGAGAAGATTTAAAGAAAAATACAAAACCATGGGTAATAGTAGCACTCCACACTCCTCCATATACAAATGGAGGACACAACTCAGATAATAATTTAGATAGCGGAGGCAGACTTAAAAAAGTCAGAGAAAACCTAGTCCCTATCTTTGATGAGTTTGGAGTAGATTTGGTTTTAAGTGGACACTCACATAACTATGAACGCTCCAAGCTTTTAGTCAATCACATAGGTAAAAGTGATACTTTAGGTAAAGACAACATAGTTCAAGATGCAAAAAATTGCTATATAAAGCCTATAAATCCAACTAAAAACAGTGGAACTATCTACCAAGTTTGTGGTTCTTCTTCAAAACTAGACCGAGCTGCTTTAAAACACCCTGCTCTTCCTTTCGCTTACGAGCAGATGGGCTCACTCATTATTGATATAACTCCAACTACATTAAACTCAAAGTTTTTAAGTATAGATGGAGAGGTTTTAGATGAATTTATAATCAGAAAAGACAATACACCTTGCAAATAAAATACAAATAGAGGAAACATGGATAAAAAAGATTTAAGTATAGTAATTTTAGCTGCTGGAAAAGGCAGTCGCATGAAGTCGAACAAGGCAAAGGTACTTCATAACATAAGTGGTAAACCAATGCTTTATCACATCATTAAAACTGCACAAGAGATTTCAGACGACATAACGGTTGTTGTTGCACACCAAAAAGAAGAAGTCATAAAAGAGTTAAGCAAATTTTTTAAAAACATAAACTTTGTCACTCAAGATGCACAGAACTTCCCTGGAACTGGCGGAGCTATGATGGGTGTAAAACCAAAAAAAGACAAAGTTTTAGTCTTAAATGGCGATATGCCGCTCATCTCTGCAGATGCGCTAAGTGGTTTTTTAAGTAGCGATTCCCAGATTATCATGTCTATATTTGAGTTACAAAACCCTGATGGATATGGTCGCGTTATCATTGAAAATGGCGAAGTCTTAAGGATAGTTGAGCATAAAGATGCAAATGAGCAAGAGCTAAAAGTACAGAGTGTAAATGCTGGCATCTACGCTTTTAGCTCATCTGTACTTAAAAAGTACATCCCACTTCTAAAAAATGACAATGCTCAAAAAGAGTACTACTTAACCGACATTATCTCACTAGCAAAAGCAGATGCTATCAGCATCTCTCCTCTTTTGGTTGATGAAGAGCATTTTAGAGGAGTAAACTCTAAAGAAGATTTAGCAGAGTGTGAAGTTATTATGCAAGATAAAATAAAATCATACTGGATGAGAGAGGGAGTTGTTATGCAACTTCCTTATACTATCTATATAGAAGAGAGTGTGAAGTTTGAGGGCGAGTGCATAGTAGAGAACAACTGCCGTATAACTGGGGACACACTTATCTCAAACTCTCATATAAAATCATCGAGTGTTATAGAAGATAGTCGCATCATAGATTCAGATGTAGGACCACTAGCCCACATACGTCCAATGTCAGAACTTAAAAATACTCACATAGGAAACTTTGTAGAGGTTAAAAAAAGCACACTTATAGGCGTTAAAGCTGGGCATCTAAGCTACATTGGAGATGCAGAGGTTGGTGAGGGCACAAATGTCGGTGCTGGCGTCATTACTTGCAATTATGATGGAGTAAAAAAGTATAAAACCATCATTGGCAAAAATGTTTTTATAGGGAGTGATTCACAACTAATTGCACCAGTTGAGATTGAAGATGATGTAATGATAGCAGCTGGAACTACGGTTGTAGGAACCAAAATCCAAAGTGGCGTTTTAGCCATTAGTCGCCCTAAACTAAGGCTTGTAAAAGATTTTTATTACAAATTTTTTAAAAATAAATGATTTATAAAACTTATATAACTTTTTTTAGGTACAATTCATCTTTTAGCAAATCAACTCCCAAATATCAAGGAAAAAAATGAACAACTCAACTCTACAAAATTCTGTACATTCAAACACTCTGCAATTAATTCTTTTTGCCTTAGGTTTTGCTTTAGAAATTTTGATGTTTGACTTCTCTATACTTATGATAGTAATTGTAATAGTACATGTACTCTTAGCGCTATATCTTCGCTCTCAGTTACTTCTACTAAAAGAGGCTATTGAGAAGACTACCGATTCTATGACAAAACTTAGCCATGGAGACTTTGAAGTAGTGGCTCCAGAGATGGGTAAAGCTGAGATATACAACCTTGGAGTTGAGTTTAACTCTATGATAAAACAGTTAAAACACTATATGAAAGAGACTATAAAAGCCATTCAAGTAGCAGAAGATACTTCAAGTTCTTACTATGCGGATGCGACCGGACTTAACCCTGCTCTAACACAAGCTACCCAAGCCATCAACAACTCTGTAAAAACTATAGAGGATGGATATCGAGCACAAGTAAGGGGTAACTTTAGTGAAAAACTACATGATTTAGGTGGTGGCATCTCTCATAGTTTAACTATTATCCAACAAAATCTTTTAAATAACTCAGAAGAAGTAGATAAAATCTCCCAGATGTCAGGACAAACTTCACAAGAAGCAAACAATAGTCTTGAGACTATGCAAAGCGTACTTGGTTTATTTGGTGATCTTAGTCATAAGATAGAAGCAACAAGCAACAACATAGACTCTCTCTCAGAGAGATCAAAAGAGATATCAGCCATAGCAGATATTATAAAAGACATCGCAGAACAGACTAACCTCTTAGCGCTAAATGCTGCGATTGAAGCAGCACGAGCTGGTGAACATGGACGCGGGTTTGCAGTAGTTGCTGATGAAGTAAGAAAACTTGCAGAGAGAACTCAAAAATCGACTCAAGAGATATCTATCACCATACAAACTCTTCAGCAAGAGACACAGGAGATTCAGTCAAATTCACAAGAGATAGCAGATATCTCGCAAAATGTCACTAGCACTATAGATGACTTTGCAGTAACACTTAAGCAGTTTCAGACTAATGCACAAGGCTCAGCTGAATATGCTCGTTTTATCCGAGATTCACTATTTATGGTTCTTGTAAAGATAGATCATATCTTATTTAAATCAAACGCTTATACTTCAGTCTTATCTCACAAGGTCAATGCCGAGTTTGGAGACCACAGAGGATGCCGTTTAGGTAAGTGGTATTTATCAGAAGGTAAAGAGAGATATGGACACACTAGAAACTACGCAGCTATAGATACACCTCATGCAAAAGTCCACTCAAATGTAATCAAAAATATAGAGCTAATGGGTCAAAGCACTATCTTTGAAACAGATATTGAAAATATCATTATTGATAACTTCAAAAATATGGAAAGTGAAAGTGAAAAACTATTTGAGATTTTAGACTTAGTTGTAAACGAGTTAGATCCTACAAAAAGTGGTAAATAGATAAATATTTGAAGATATAGCTTCTGCTTTTACTATCATTTTTTATTTTTTAATTTGGTCTCTATTCGTAAAGAGTGAGTTTTTATATATTGCCCAAGTGGGCAGAAAGGACAATGCATCTTTTCTGCCAGATTGGCAATTTTTTTCATGCATCTATCATCTACATATAAAATCTCATTTGTTTCTAAGTCAATAGCACATATAAAAGTTTTCATATTATCTTCGGTCATCTTTACCTCTAATAGTTGTTCTTTGCTTAAAATATCCGCGGCTTTAAAGATGAGATATCAATTAGATTTAACTATTGGATTCATCTAAATGGATTTTATTTTACAAGCAATTTGCTTACCTTTTATCTAAATATTTATTTTTATGATACACAATATATAATATTCAGAAATTATTTTCATTTACAACATTACTTAATGATTATATTATAAAATAATTAATTTACCCTTCGTTTATCTATAAACTAGATTCCGTGTCAAGCACTAAATAACGAAATACACTTGGAATGACTGGATGCTCGTCATCCTGAACTTGATTCAGGATCCAACTTAATAATTGCTCTGAGCACTCAATTTAATATAACTTTAGCTTAATCTGATTTTTGTACTATTATTGAGTTAGCCTTAGAACATATATACAAAATTTCTAAAGCTTTAAATGTAGATGTGGGGAGTTTTTTTGTAGATTCATATTAAAAAAAAGCAAGGCTAGAAAATGCCGCCTTACTTTATTCAGACTACTCTACATTAAAGTGTTTGATTTTAAGAGTGGTAAATTTTATTAACTCTTTTTCATCTTGTAGATTTAGATTTTCTACCGCTTTTGGGTTTACAAGATAGTAACCTAGACTTACTTCTACTTTGTCACCACTCTTAAGGACATCACCATAGTTGATAACTCTTTTTTCATTAGCTTTTAACATAGTGTCTTTTACAACTTCAGTTGCTAACCATGGCATAGATGGTTTGCCATCAGTTCCTATAACTCTTACAAATGTATGAGTATTTAACTCTATATGCTTAGAATCTCTAATGAGTGTAGCTCTAAGTTGTGCAACTCTTAGAGGGTGAGTCATAAGGTCATGAGGAGCTTTGTTTTCTACAGTCACTTCAAAACCGCTTGCCAACTTTTTAACATCAAGCTCAACATATTGGCTTAGCATCTCAGGCTTTACTCTTGCCCCTGCAAAACCATGATAAGCGTGTTGTTTGCTCTTTCTTACAGTCGTTGCAGTTCCATCTATCTTTGGCATATGACAAGAGATGCAGTTTGTCTCTTTATCTTTTGCACCATCTTCTTCTATACTACAAACATTAAACTCATGTGAGTTTTGTCTATGTGAGTGGCATCCCATACACATTTGACCATTGTAAAAAGACTCATTTGTATAGTCTATATCATGATAAGCTGAGCCAACTGTAGTCTTATTTCCCCACCAAGAACTTGTTGTTTCATGCTTAACTATTTCACCCTCTCTGCCCTTCTCTGCTGAGTAAAATGTTTTATCTTTTTCTGAATAGATATTTTTGTTTGACTTTGCATGTTTCTCCACACTAGTAATTGTGTGACAATTTAGACAAGTAATACCTTCTTTGTGAGCTTGCCCATCTGTTGTATTTGGTGTGTGACACTTTGCACAGGTGTAGTCGTTTTTATTCTTTAATGGATGTTTATCCCAGACTGCTTTGTGGATTTTATCTTCATATATAGAAGATTTTTTATGCATGGAGGATTCAAATTCCTGCACTATCGTTGGATGACACTTTTTACAAGTTGCAAGGTCGGCACTGTTTGCAAATAGTGCTAAGCTCAGAGACACTATGTATAGTATAGCTTTCATATAAAAATTCCTTTTATTTATTATAAGTTGTAATCTTATCAAAGATAGTAATTTTTAGCTTGATATGTGTCAATATATAAATTTTCTTATTGATAAATTTGGTATAATCCATAAATATTTTGACGAAGGCTCGTTTATGCTTATTCCCCCACACTTACTAAAAGGCAAAAAGATACTCCTAGGAGTGACTGGTTCTATTGCCGTTTATAAATCACTTGAACTTGTTAGACTCTTTGTAAAAGCTGGGGCAGAGGTAAAAGTGGTGATGAGTGAGGCATCTAAGAAGTTTGTAACACCACTTAGTTTTGAGACACTCTCAACAAACAAAGTTCTAGATGACACAAACGAATCATGGGTCGATGAACACAACCATATAAAAACAACTCAGTGGGCAGATTTGTTTGTTATCGCACCTGCGACTGCAAACACCATTGCAAAGCTTGCTAATGGCATCGCGGACAATATGCTTCTTCAATGCGCATTAGCATTTTCAAAACCAAAAGTTTTAGCTCCATCAGCAAACACAAATATGCTTGAGAATCCTTTTACAAAGGCAAACCTTAAGATGCTTTGTATCGCAAACTACTCCATAGTAGATACACAAACGAAAGAGTTGGCTTGTAGAACTGTAGGAGATGGTGCTATGGCCGATGTTATAGATATATTTTGGCATAGCACAAAAGTCTTACTTCAAGACGGTTTTTGGCTTGATAGAAGAGTTATAGTTACAGGTGGCGGAACAATTGAGAAGATAGATGATGTAAGATTTATCTCAAACTTCTCAAGTGGAAAGATGGCATCAGCCCTTGCCACTGCCCTTTATTGCAGAGGTGCAGATGTAAACCTTATATCTTCAAAGTTTGAGCCAAACATTCCAAAAGAGATGCATACTATAGATGTAGAGAGTTCAGTTGAGATGCTAGAGTATCTTGTAGATTCTATCCGCATAGCAAAAAAAGGGAAGCTCTCAAAACCAACTCTAATGAGTGATAATGCTATCGCTTTGATACAGAAAAAACCATATCTTTTTATGGCTGCAGCTGTTAGTGACTATGTAGTAAAGCATCCACAAGAGGGTAAACTAAAAAAAGCTTCTTTAGGCGAAGAGTTTTCATTAGAGTTAAAACAAAACCTTGATATCTTAGCATCTATAGATAAAACAGATATAACTACCATTGGTTTTAAAGCTGAGCTAGATGCTAATGAAGCTCTAAAAAATGCATCAAGTATGATAGATAGCAAAGGCGTAGATGCAGTCTGTTTAAATATACTAAAAGACTCATCAAGCTTTGGAAGTGATACAAATAAGATAGATTTTATAACTCCAAACACTATTGAGTCCCTAACACCAAATGACAAACTAAGTCTAGCTTTTGAAATTTTAGACCATGCAAAAGAGCTATAATATGAACAGGGCGAAGCATATAGCTATCATCATGGATGGAAATGGACGTTGGGCAGAGCTTAGTGGCAAAAAGAGAGTAAAAGGACATGAAGCTGGTGCAAAAGTTGTAAAAGAGATAACTGCATATTGTTCTAAAAATGAAGAAATAGAGAGACTCACCCTTTATGCTTTTTCAACTGAAAACTGGAAAAGACCTCGCTTAGAGGTTGATTTTTTGATGAAACTTTTAGAAAAATATTTAAGAGATGAACTCATTACATATCTAGCTAATAACGTGCGCTTTGAGCCCATAGGTGACATTAGAGCCTTTTCAAAATCACTTCAAAAAACCATACTAAACGTAAAAGAAGAGACTGCTCATTGCGATGGACTTATACAATCTTTAGCACTAAATTATGGTGCACATGATGAGATACTCAGAGCCGCAAACAAGCTAAAAGAGTATGAGGGAGATATCACACAAGAGATGCTATCTAATGCACTTGATTGTAAAGATAGTGTTGATATTCTTATACGAACAGGTGGAGAAAAAAGACTCTCAAACTTTTTACTTTGGCAATCAGCTTACGCAGAGCTCTTCTTCACAGACACTCTCTGGCCTGATTTCACAACAATAGAACTAGATAAAATCATAAAAAATTTCACTAAAATACAGCGCCGTTTTGGAGGGCTATAGTGCTTTTGCTTGCATTTATTTTAGGTTTACTCTTTGGCTCTTTTTTAAATGTAGTCATACTTAGAATTCCCCAAAGTCAAAGTATTGTCTTTGGTGCATCTCATTGCTATAGTTGCAAGACTCCTCTTAAACCATGGCATAATATCCCACTCATATCATGGATATTTTTAAGAGGCAGATGCTCATACTGTAACACTAAAATATCTCTGCAATATCCTACCGTTGAGTTAATCTCTGGGCTTATTTTTTTAGTCATTGCATCTAAGTTTACTCTTTCTCTCCCAGCTTTTTTTATAGCCCTTAGTTTTTTGATGCTACTCGCTCTTTCAATGATAGATTTTCGCTACAAAATGGTTCCAGATTCACTAAACTTGGTCGCTCTATTTTTTGCAATAATTGGTGCATGGAATCTTGATGGAGTGATTTTAAATCTACAAAATGCCCTACTCTTTGCAGGTGGGTTTACCCTGCTTAGGTTTGCTCTTTCATACTATCTCACTTCATCAATACACAGAGCAGCACAAAAGAGTAAAACTTCATGGAATAAGTTCTATGACAGAACACCATTTGTTGAAGCTATGGGTGAGGGAGATATTATGGTAGCAGCTACCATGGGAGCTCTGCTTGGTGTTAAACTAACACTTGTAGCTATATTTTTATCAGCTCTTTTGGCTCTTCCTGTAATGCTTTTACTCCTAAGAAGAAGTGCTGAGGAGCAGAGAGTTCCTTTTGTTCCATTTTTAGCAATAGCCACACTTATAGTCTATATTTTTGATTCTCCTATCCTAGCTTACATCGAGGCAACTTACTGATATGCATAAACTAAAAAATTACATCAATAACAACTTTTATATACTTTTTTTATCTATGTTTATGCCTTTGTTTGCCATAGCAACAGTTGTTTTTATGATAAAGTTAGCAACATATACAGCCGTTATACAGCTTAGCATCTGGGATATGACAAAACTCTTTCTTTTTATCGTACCTGAAATTTTATTCTACACTCTTCCTGTAACATTTTTCATAGCAGCCTCTCTTTCGCTTTTTAGACTCTCAACTGATAATGAGATTGTGGTGCTCTTCTCTCTTGGCATCCACCCAAAATTTATATTAAAAATACTTTTAAAACCCGCGATTATTTTAAGCGCATTACTCTCCTTTAACTTTCTTGTACTCATCCCGCATACAGACATACTCTCAAGTCACTTTATAACTTACAAAAAAAGTGAAGCAAAGTTTAACCTAAGTGCATCAGAATTTGGGCATAGTTTTGGTAGTTGGCTCTTATATATAGGAGGAGATAATCAAGATGAGACCTACTCAGATGTTATTCTCTTTAACAAAAATATAGAAGAAGAAATTATCATTAGTGCCAAAAGAGCTGAGATTATTAATAGTGCTGGAGTGCTTAGGCTAAAACTTATTGATGGAGAGGGTTACAGCTACTCTAAAGAAAAATTTTCGCAGATTGATTTTGATACTATGTATATAAACGACACTATCACTACATACTTATCAGCCTATGAAACGCCACTAGAGTACTGGTTCTCAGAAGAGTGGAAAGAGAAAAAAAAGCATAAACTCATCACAAATAGTCTTTTGAGTTTCTTCCCTATAGTTAGTCTATTTTTAGTTGCAAGCATCGGAATAGTTCACGCAAGGCACCATAAAAATAGGCTCTATCTCTATCTTTTTATAAATGTAGTCCTCTACTATGGAGCTACTCTATGGCTTCAAAAGGCTCTTGGTTACTACACTATCCCAGTTGTTTCTCTTACTTGGCTTATAGTAACCTATGTCATATATAGAAAAACTATCTTAGCTAGGTTTTAAATCCTCTATGCGTTGTGCTATAACTCTCTCTTATAATGGAACTCATTTTTTGGGTTCACAAGCACAAAAGAGTTCTAAAAACACTATAGTTGGTGTTTTAGAGACAACTCTTTTAAAGCTAGGGATTGACTCTAAAATAGTAGCATCTGGCAGAACTGACAAAGGAGTTCATGCGACTGCACAAGTTTGCCATGTTGATCTACCACAATTTTGGCAAGACTTAGAAAAGCTCAAAAGAGTTTTGAACTCCATGCTCCCTCCTAGCATCTTAATTAGGAGCTTAAAAAAAGTAGATGATACTTTTCACGCAAGATATAGCGCTAAAAAAAGAGTCTATAGATATATCATAAAAGTAGCTAAGAGCAATCCATTTGAAGATGACTTTGTAACTTTTGTTGACTCATTGGATTTTAAAAAGATAGAAAAAAATATAGAGCTTTATAAGGGAAGGCACGATTTTGCTAACTTTATGAAGTTGGGAAGTGATACAAAGAGCAGCATTAGAGAGGTTTATAAAGCTTTTGCATATAAGCACAAAGGTTTTATAGTTTTACACTTTGAAGCAAACGGATACCTAAGAAGTCAAATCCGCCTTATGGTAGCTGCACTTTTAAAGTTACAAAGAGATGAGATTACAGAGTCTCTTTCTTGCAAAAAAAAGTACAAACTAAAGCCAGCACCTAGTAATGGACTTTATTTAGCAAAAGTAAAATACTAAAGCTTACTCTTTACTTTAAAATTTCGTTGATATCTTGACATACTTCATCACTCCAAAATAGTTCTCTATGACTTAAAGCCTCAACATTTTTAAAAAAACCTAGATTTTTTACACCATTTTTTAAGTTTTGAGAACTCTCACTACTCACTACTTCATCAGCCGTAGATGCAAAGATATATATCTTTGCATCTATGGATTTAAGAAACTCTATATTGTCAAATGTGTACTTTAAAAACCATGAGATATTAACTCTAAACTTCTGTTTTGCCAAAGATGCTAAGGAGTCAAAAGCACCAACTAAAAACACTCCCCTGCTTTGTATTTGACTTGCAACATACAGAGCAACACTAGCACCTAAAGAGTAACCTAGTATATAAAAATCTCCATAGTTTTTTTGGACTATTTTAGATATTTTTAGAGCATCACTAAAGATATTTTTCTCATTTAAAGAGCCTTTACTTCTTCCATAAGAGCGATAATTAAATGTGATTATAGTGCTATATTTATGTCTTATTGCTAGTCTGCTTATTAGTCCCACACTATCTTGCTCTCTTCCACCAAAGAACAATATCGTACTCTTTGCATCTTGGCGTCTGTATATAGCGCCCTCAAGCTCAACTCCATCATCGCTAGTTATACTAAGTATTTCGTATCCCTTATCACACTCCTTTTCACGAAAATATCTGGGAGAAAAAAGAACAAAGTACTGTAGCTGATAAAGCATCAAGATGATGACAAAGAGTGTAAAGAGTAAAAAAATTATATAAATCATGGTTAAGATTCTATCTCAAAACAAATTATAGAGAGATTTTAAACAAAATTAAGTACAATTTCGATAATTATAAGGATTAATAGAGATGCAGATATTTGGAAAGTACTCAACAAACTTCGATATGGACTACTTAGTAGAACAATATATATATTTTAATGAGAGTGATGAAGATAAAATCACTATAGATGAGTTAGAGGTTCTTCTTAAAAACAAGCGAAAAACTGTGGCTGGAACTATCATACTTTACAACCCAGAGACAAGTCCTGTAGGATTTAAGCCAAGCAGATTTTTAAAAGAAGATGGCTTTGAGAGTTACGATAAGTTTGTTAAGATAAATGAATATCCTATGAGTTATGTGCTAAATGCAGGTTTAAAAAAAGTATATCCTTCTAAACTTGTAGAGATAAAGTACCTCTTCTCACTCAATAGAGAAAACATAGAGCCAACACCTATTTTGGAAGCTTTTGATGCTGATTTGGATAAGTTTAGCTCAGACCAGTTCACAAGATATGACAAAAAACTAAACTATCTTGACATTCCAAACATCAGACTTAGCGGTAAGTTTGTATTCTTTGGCTCTGGCCACAAACACGACAGACATCACAAAGCTATCATCACATATGTAAGAGCCTTATCTGCACAAGTTCAAAAGCTAGATAAAACTATAGTCTTTATGTATGATAACAACCACGATGAGCAAGAAGCACTTGATCTTGGCTACTTTTTATCTCCACTAGCTCTAGGAAAAGCAAAAGATGTAAGAGCAAAAGGCTTTAAAGAGGCTTTTAAAACTATCCCGCCAAAGGTTCAAAAACTATAATTAAAAGTTCTCAAAACCAAGAACAAAATCTACTCTCTTTTGTACATTTGCTCTTTTACTAGCTACTTTTTCTATCTCTCTAAGACGAGGAAGTAGACCTTTTGAGTTGGCTACTTGTATGGAGAGTCCAGGTCTTGCATTTAGCTCTAAAATCATAGCACCTTTGTTTTTATCGAGTACTATATCTACGCCTAAATATCCAAGATTAGTCATATCGTAACAGCTAGATGCTAAGAGTAAAAGCTCCTTCCAGTTGTCTATTTTTATAGTCTCAAAACTATGGTTTGTATCTGGATGTGTAAGAATTTTCTCACCATTCATTACAGCATTTATTGGTTTGCCTGTTTTAATATCAAGCCCAACCCCTACAGCACCCTGATGTAAGTTTGCCTTACCATCAGATGCTTTTGTAGAGAGACGAAGCATAGCCATAACAGGATAGCCTTGAAAAACTATGATGCGAATATCTGGAACACCTTGGTAAGAGTAGTCATCAAACACAGCATCTGCTTCTATTAAAGTCTCCACAAGTGCCACATCTTGATCTCCAGAGAGTGAGTAAAGGCCTGCTAAAATATTTGTAACATGTCTTGTTACTTCTTCAAGCCCGATAACTGCACCACTAGATTTAATAAAGCCATCACCCTCTCTGCCTTTGATAACCAAAATCCCTTTACCACCCGAACCACATGCTGGTTTTATGGCAAAAGAGGAGATGTCTTTTAGTTTCTCTAAAAGCTTATAAACATCTCGCTGATATCGTACTACAAAGAGAAGTTCAGGAGTGTTTATACCATACTCTTGTGCTAAGAGTTTAGTTTGAAGCTTATTATCTACAAGAGGAAAAAGCTTGCGGTTATTGTAGCGGCTAATAAACTCAATATTGCGGCTATTCATCCCCAAAATCCCACTTCTCCTAAGTGCAAAAGGGCTTATAAAATCTATCATATAGTTGTTTTAAACTCACGGAAGCGACGGAGCTCTAAAAGCCTGTAGCCAGTATATCGCCCCATTAAAATCATAAGCGCAATAACTATAAGATGAAGCTCTGGAAAATTAAAAAACAGATGTGCAACATAACCGTTTACCATCGCCATATAAGCAAGAACTGCAACTAAAAGACTCCCACTTCCTTGTGTTAGAACTTCTTTAGCGCCCTCTTCTTCCCAAAGTATCGACATTCTCTCTATCGTCCATGCAAGGATGATTATAGGAAAAAATGCTACGCTCATTCCAGTGTTAAATCCCATCTCATAGCCTATAAGAGTCATAA
This sequence comes from Sulfurimonas sp., assembly GCA_034006465.1. Classification (GTDB taxonomy): domain Bacteria; phylum Campylobacterota; class Campylobacteria; order Campylobacterales; family Sulfurimonadaceae; genus Sulfurimonas. The sequence continues at coordinate 27,665 of JAVEST010000005.1, forward strand.
ACGCAACTAAAAATATAACAATAACTATAATGGTAGCGATCCTAGAGACTAGTAAAAGGTTAAGATTTGAGAGATAACCTCTAAGTAAAAGGCCTATGGCAACAAGAACTATAAAATTGAGCAATCCCAAAAAAAGTGATGTTTGTAAAAAAGCCATAGCAATAAGTACAGGCATAAATGTTCCAGAAGTTTTTACACCAATAAGAAGACGCATAAAAACAGTTATAAGTGCTCCTATAGGTAAAAGCAGAAGCATCTTAAAGATACTTTGTTCTTCTATTGGCAAACGATGAACACTAAAAATCCCAAATCCGCTCTCATCAAAATGAGCCTTTGCTAATTCCAATGCTGGCATGTTTTGTTTTACCATTGAAAACTTCACTGTTGCGTTGGTTCCACCTACCACATCTATAAGTGATTTTCCACCTCTCGTCCATAAAAAGAAATTTTTGTTTTCCTCTTGAAGTGTATTATTAGGATCAAAGAGTATCCACTCATCTTTATCAAGCACTTCTATAACAGAAGTAAGTGCTTGATTACGTCTAGCATCTTCTAGCTCTAGTGCAAGCGATACTCTATGAACAACCCCTGCATCTGTTAAAAGCTTACTAAGGACATCCACATAGCTATGTTTAAGTAGAAGTAGAGAACTATCTTTTCTTTTTTCTAAGTCTGTAATGATTTTTATAAGTTCTCTTGTAAAAGTGATATTGTTACTCGATTTTGCGTATGCAAAATCTAATATCTCTTTTGCAGCAACTTGCTCAGAAGCGTTCCAAATAATATCATCTTTCGTATTGAGCTTTGCATCAACTTTATTTAAAGGCATATCATCTGTAAAATCTTGAACAATCTGTGCTTTATAGTAGAGTGTTTGTTTTCCTTTTGCTTGACGAATGCTCCATTCTCCACGCTTGATGCCATCTTTTTGCATCATATTAAAACCATATCCAGCTGAAACACTCTGCTCAAAGTAGAGCTTATAGCCCATAGTGTCTTCAGGTAAAGATAGGCTTACACTTATGGGTGTGTTGTTTTGTGCATTAAATTCCACTCTTGCTTCAACCATCCAAACATCTTTTTTCTCACTTGCTAAAAAGGGAATCTGTGTTTGTTCATGTCTCATTATGGCTGTAAAAATACCTAAAAGTACTAAAAAAAGCGCAAATATATATAAGGAATTTTTAGATATCATTTTTTTTGACTTTTTTGTACAACTAGTGGAGCTAGATACTCTCCGCTAACATCAACAACCATAACATCTTGAAGTGCACTACGGCCAATTAGCATTGGATATTTCATATGCTCTCTATTTGAGAGAGTAAATTCACTTAACTCTCTTTTTTCACCAATAGTTATTTCAAGTGTAACTATTACTCTTTTTTCATAGTCTTGTTCAAGTGAAGATTGTGAAATCCTCACAGCACGGACTACTTTACGCTCCACAACATGAGTTGTACCCGTTTTTCTATCAAGCAAAGTAAAACGAACCCATTTCTTACCATCTCTCTCAAACCTTGTTATCTCTCTTGCATCTATTGAAGAGGTCTCAGCACCTGTATCTATCCTAGCTTCCATAACAAAGTTAGAGGGATAGACATGCACTCTCTCAACACTTCCAACTACTAATTTTTCTTTAAGAGACGTTACTGTTTTTTGGATTACTATAGGGTTTTTATTAGTTTTTTTAATTTTTAGCTCAGCAGGTTTTGCAGTTTCAGCAGGTTTCGTATCTTTAATTAAAAGTACTAATTCATTTTTTAAAGACTCAAAACCCTGAGTTTGTTGCAAAAGAGAAGCTTCTAATAAACTTTGATAATCTTCATCACGTTTTTCTAATTTCGTATCTAGTTTTTGATTTATATTTTGTTCTAAACTAGCTATCTGCTTATTTAATGCGTCAAAGTGTTCACTGTTTGTTGTGGTATATGCTTGCGTGCACCCATTAAAAAAGAGAACTAAGAGGAAATATAAAAGATTTTTTAAAACCATTTTGCACCATTATTAAATAATTTTTTTTGCATTATATCTCACTTTTATATCAATCTTATAATAGCTACACTATAAAATTTGTTAAATTGAAAAACCTTTTAAAACTACAGGCTTACTTCCTTTATATCTGCTATCTTTAGGATGCTTTTATATATAGATGCTACTAAAGATTTTCTATTGTTTTTTATAGCTTCATCATCAGCATTTACCATCACATCTTCAAAAAACTTATCAAGTTGTGGTTTTAATCCAAGTAGTGCATCTAGTTCCTCTTCATAAGAGTCATATCCATTAGATGCTACCTTTGTATATGCTTCATAGAGTTCACCCTCTGCATCTTCTTCAAAAAGCTTTGCATCTACGCCCATCTCTAAACTCAAATCTATATCTTTAGTGATATTTGCAACCCTTTTAAAGGTAGAAAAAGACTCACTAAAGCCCTCTGAAGAAGCGATATTATCAAGTGCTTCTATCTTTTTACCCATAGAAACTATCTCTCTCTCACCAGATGCAATAACAGCTTCAACTATAGAAGGATTTACTTTGTAGTACTGCTTGATACGCTCAAGAAAAAAGCTCTCTAGCTTTTCTATATCTATCGGCGCATATATAGATGCCAACTCTTTTACACTCTTGACTATATCAAACTCAAAACCATACTCTTTAGTGATTCTTATGATGCCATTTACTGCGCGGCGGAGTGCAAAAGGGTCTCTTGAGCCTGTTGGTATCTCATTTACACTAAAGAGAGCCAAAAGAGTGTCAAGCTTGATACTCATCGCAACAACTGCATTCATAGGAGTTGATGGAAGATCGCTATCTTCACCATCAGGTAAGTATTGCTCTTTTATCGCCGTTGCAACTTCACTACTCTCGCCTTGCTTTAGTGCATAGTAATATCCCATAAGCCCCTGAAGCTCAGTAAACTCATAAACCATCTCACTTGTAAGATCCGCTTTAGCCAGAGATATAGCTCGCATCAAATCCTCTTTTTTAGCATCTACTCGGTAGTTATCAAAGAGTGTACTTGCGATGTTTGCTTCTCTTTCTACCTTATCTTTTACGCTTCCAAGACCTTTGAAAAAGGCAACTCTCTCAAGCCCATCTGTGCTTAAACCCTCTCTAATATCATTGTCATAAAAGAAGAGTCCATCAGCTAAACGAGGGCGAAGAACTCTCTCATTTCCCTCGATAACTTTTCTGTAATCATCTGTAAGAGCGTTTGAGACAACTACAAACTTATTTAAGAGTTTGCCCTCTTTAAAGACTGCAAAATATCTCTGATGCTCTTTCATAGAAGTGATAATAACCTCAGGAGGAAGTCTTAAAAATTCCTCATCAAATGAACCTAAAAGTGCTTTAGGATTTTCAGTTATAGCTACTATCTCATCAAGCAAATCTTCATCTGCATCTATATTGATTCCATATTTTTGTTCTAAAGCTAGAAAATCATTTAAGATATCTTGTTTTCTTTGCTCCCCAAAGAGTGTGACTCCACCAGCCTTTAGTGCTTCAAAATACTCTTTTGCACCAGATATATCTAAAGACTCAAACCTAGAGATGCGATGCACAAATGTTGCTTTTTTAGACTTCACACCAAAGAGTTCAACATCTACAAGCTCGTCACCTAAGAGTACATTTATCCAGCGAATAGGTCGTATAAAACTCTCATCCAAACTTCCCCATCTCATAGACTTACCAAAATCAAGAGAGTTTATCCACTCTTTTATTATCTCTTGTAAAAGCTCTGAGGATGGCTTTCCTTTTACATCTTTTTTATAGTAAAGAACTTCTTTGCCGCCCTTTGTAGAAGTGCCTATCTCACTAAGACTAACTCCACATTTTTTAGCAAATCCCTCTGCCGCAGGAGTTGCTTTACCATCTTTATATGCAACACTAAGTGGTGCACCAAAAAACTCTTCTACACTATCTCTTTGATGCGTGTTAAACTCTCTATGCCAAATAACTAAACGTCTAGGAGTGTAGTAAAATTCGAAGTCGCCTAAAAGAGAGTTTTTCTCTAAGATACTTAAGTATTTTTTCTCAATGTTTTTTAACTCTTTTAAAAGTGGAGCAGCTGGCAGTTCTTCAACGCCTATCTCAATAAGTAGTGGTTTTAACATAATAGTTCTCTTGTATTAAATTGAGGCGATTTTATCTACTTTTTGGTTAAAAAGTTCTTTTATAAAACATTTCTTAAACAAGATTGATAAACTCTTCTTTTATCTTGGTAAATGGTTTTGGAGTTACAATTGCAACATAAATTAAAACAAAACAAAGGAATTATAAATGCCAAAGATTAACAAATATGTTGATATAGATACAGTTGAGAGAGAAGCTAAGAAGGATCTTATAGACCGTCACTCTCCATTTATCCACTGTGCGAGCACTGCAAAAGCTGGTGAGCCATTTGCAGTAACTATAAAAATGGGTAACGAGTACTCTCATCCAGATGATTTTGACCACTATATAGAGAGTGTTTCACTTTTTAACGGTGAAGTAAAACTAGCAACTGCCTCTTATGTACCAGGAACACTAGGAAATGTAAAAGCTCACAACACAACAACTTTTACAATCATCCCAACTGGTAAAAAACTAAATCTTGTAGCTCACGGATACTGTACAAA
>JAVEST010000008.1:0-30519 GCA_034006465.1 Sulfurimonas sp.
TTAAAGCCGATATAAATCATAAACAGACCAATAGTAATGAGGACGAAAAAAATATTAATATTCAAAATATCCCCTAAATCCAAACTCTCATAAAATCTTCTCTTTGTTCATTTTCATCAACTAAGATATCAATCATCTCTCGAACTGCGCCATCGCCACCTTTTTTTTCTAAAACTCTCTTTACTATCTCTTTTATCTCTTTTACGCCATCATTGGGAGTAAAACTTTTTCCTACAAGTTTTAGCATATGGTAGTCATTTAAGTCATCACCAATAGCTGCTACTTCTCTAAAGGTAAGTCCTAGAGATTCTATAAGCTCTCTTAAGACTCTCTGTTTATCTTTTACACCTTGATATAGGTACTTTATACCTAACTCTTTAGCTCGTCTCGTTACTATGTTAGATTTTCTGCCAGTAATGATAACGACATGGTTCCCCATCTTTATCCAAGAGCTAATAGCAAGTCCATCTTTTACATTGAAACTTTTACTCTCAGCACCATCATTTGAATAGGTAATTTTACCATCGCTTAAACAACCATCAACATCTAAAACTATAAGTTTTATCATAAAACATCTTTAGTGCTTGGTATTCCAACTCTATCATTTTTTGTTATTGCTCTTCTTATGGCAACAGCTAGCGCTTTAAAAGAAGCTTCTATAATATGGTGTCTATTTTTACCCCTAAGCGTAATAATATGAGCACTAATCCTTGAGTTAAGTACAAAAGCTCTAAAAAATTCTTCTACGAGTTCGCTGTCAAAATTACCAACTTTCCCTGTAACATTTGACTCATAAACTAAAAATGGTCTATTACTCAAATCTAAATCGCAAGATACACAAGCCTCATCCATTACGATGCTAGCACTACCAAATCTCTCAACATTTTTTACTGGGTACAAAACATCTGCTACTAAAGAGCCTAAAACTATACCAACATCCTCAACACTATGGTGGTCATCTATATGAGTATCACCCTTACATTTGATATCTAAATCAATAAGCGAGTGCTTAGCAAAACTCTCTAGCATATGGTCTAAAAAACCAACACCGGTGTTAATGCTACTCTTTCCACTTCCATATAATTCTAGCGAAACTGTGATATCTGTCTCTTTTGTTTTTCTACTCTTACTAATCATTTTAATCCTCTCTTACGATAAAAGCATTCTTGAAATGCCCTTGTGCTTTATAGTCTCTTGCCTCTTGCTCACTCTTAAAGCCCTTTAGCCAAACTTTGAACATTCTTCCACTCTGAGTCTCTACATCTTTTATGATAGTTCTATATCCATCTGTTTTATCATGCATCTCTTGCATCTTAAGTGCACCCTCAATTCTTGAAAATGATGCTATTTGAAGGGCAAACTCACTTACGACTTCATTTTGAGGAAGTTTTTTAAGTTCTTTTTTGCTTGGAATATTCTTTTTACCCTTAGTCTCAAACCCTAATATTTCAAGTGATACTGGTGCAGTTCCAGCTCCTATCATATCAATCTTCGAAGCGCCTGTCTTTGATAAATCTATGATTCTATTATCCACAAATGGACCTCTATCATTTATCCTAACAATTATAGTCTTCCCATTTGTTTGGTTTGTGACTTTTACAATGGTGTTCATTGGCAATGTTTTATGGGCGGCTGTCATATCGTACATATTGTATATTTCGCCATTTGAAGTATGTTTACCATGGAAATCTGGCCCATACCAACTAGCTCTACCTTGAAACTTATCTCCAACGCTTACAACGGTTGGATAGTATTTTATCCCCCTAATCACATAAGGTCTCATAGTTGGATGCGAGTAGGTTTTTTTATCCATCACAGAACTATGTTGAGATTTGTCTGAAGAGTAAGACTTTACAGGAGTTTGTGAACTATAGACTCTTTGACCTCTAGTGCTACACGCACTAAAAAATAAGATTAAAAATACAAGAACAAGAGATAAGAGTCTATTCATTGATTTTTAACCTATCGCCAATTTTTATAAAATTACTACTTAAATGGTTTTGAAGTTTTAGGCTTTGTACACTAACTCTATAAGCCTTAGAAATAGATGCTAGTGTATCTCCTGCCTTTACCATATAGTAGTGCTGTGTAGCTATTTTTTTGCTCTTATTATTTGACTCTATTGGTATAATAAGTCTTTGATTTAGGCTTAATCTATATGTTTTAAGATTGTTGAAATCTTTTATAACCTTATATGAGACTCCATATTTAGAGCCAATTGCAGAGAGATTATCACCTCTTGTTACTACATGAACCTTATAGATATTTTTCATAGGTTCAGACTTATATTTTTGTTTAAACTCATTTAGTTTTATATATGGAATATAGATATCATAAGTTGAAGCGTAAGGTGGTACAAAGTCATATTTTAGATGGCGATTTAGTTTTTTAAGATCATCAAGTGGGATACCTACCATCTTAGATAGTCTCTTTATAGAGTCGCCTCTTGAGAGTTGTACAGTTGAGATAGAGTAGGCATTTGCACGATTTAGTAGATGCTCATACTCACTATTCATCAAAAATTGCTCATCATTACCTATCATAGCAAGGGCTACTATCTTTCTTATGTAAAATCTGCTCTCTTTTGGGATGTACATTTTCTTTGGATTTAGTAAAGTAGCTAGATCATCACTCCCAGCTCTTCTTATGGCTTGATTTAGTCTACCGCCACCACAGTTGTAAGCAATAGCAGCTAAATACCACTTGCCAAATCTTTTATGTAGATGCGATAGGTATTTTGCAGCAGCTTCAGTTGACTTTATAAGATCACGTCTCTCATCAACATACTCATCAATTCTTAATCCATAAAGTTTTCCAGTCTCTGGCATAAACTGCCAAAGTCCTGAGGCTCTTTTTGGAGAGTATGCACGAGTTGAGAAGTTTGACTCAGCCATAGCAAGATACAAGAACTCTGCTGGAACACCATGTTTAGTCAAAATACTCTTAATAGCTGGTATGAAAGTGTAAGCCTCATCCATAGCCTTAAAAAAATGTTTATTTTTATCTAAGTTTAACTTTTGGGCTTTCATTTGATTCATGATAGGGTCATAAAGAAATGAGGCTTCTATATCGAAAGATTCTAAGAGGGCTACCTCTTTATTGTGGTTGAAAACATATGTTAAATTCGCGTTTAAAAGGATTGGTAAAAGTAGTGCTAGAAAAAATCTCATCATTAATTGCTCTGATTTTAAATTTAAAGCCCCGATTTTATCTAAAAAAAGATTAAATTAGCGTAAAATAAAGAGTTTTAGGGCATTTTGCGTAGTTAGTTCTGTTATGTCGTGAAGTGAAGTATCTAAGAGTTCAGACATCTTTTGTGCTACAAAAGTTGTATAGAGCGGCTCATTTCTCTCTCCACGATGTGGTGAGGGAGTTAAGTATGGACCATCTGTCTCTATAAGAAGTTTGTCTTTTGGGATTTTAGCTAGAACATTTACTAGTTTTTTAGCATTTTTAAAAGTCAAAACTCCACCTATCCCAAAGTAAAAACCCTCTTTGGCTAAAGAGAGTAGTTCTTCATCAGCATTGTAACAATGAAGAACTCCACCAACTTCTTTTGCATCTAACTCTAAGAGTATCTCTTTTGAGTCTCTTGAAGCATCTCTTATATGAACGATTAGAGGTTTTTTATACTTTTTTGCAAGCTCTATTTGAGCTCTAAAAACTCTTTTTTGCTCCTCTTTTTCTTTAAGTTTTTCTTCATCACTTCCCTCAAGTCTAAAATAATCAAGTCCACACTCTCCGATGGCTACACACTTCTTATGCCCAACATATTTTTCAAAATCAAGCTCATCAAAAGATGCTTTGTCATAAGGATGTACGCCTACTGCAAAGTAAACATCATTATTAGCATCTACTATCTCAAGAGTTCTCTCTAATGTCGCAGGATCAGCCCCTGGAATAATAAATCTCTTTACTTTAGCATCTCTAGCTCTGTTTAGGACTTCATCCAAGTCATCTTTGTATCTCTCATTGTCTAGGTGTATATGTGTATCTATTATCATTTTTTACCCTTTTTTATCTCTCTTACTATTATGATATTTCTTAGCATCAGATATATGAAAAAGATAGCTCCCAGAAGTGAGGCTGATGCTAAGAGAGTATTTGAAGCCATAAAAAGATTATAACTTAGTACTAGAAGTATAAAAGAGATTACAAAGCACATCTGCTTACCTCTAAAAGTTCTTTTGCAAAGTTTTTAGCCTCAATAGAGACGCTCTCTCCACTTATAATCCTTGCTATCTCATCTACTCTTTCATCAAGACTCAACTCCTTAACTTTAGACTCATCACCCTCTTTATAAATCAAAAAGTGCTGTTCTCCCATGGAAGTTAGTTGTGGCTGATGCGAGATCACAAAGATTTGAAAGTGTTTTGAGAGTTGTCTTAAAACCTTTGCAACGCTCATAGATTCCTCTCCACTAAGGTTTGCATCTATCTCATCGAGCATTAAAACTCCACCATTTTTATGCATAAACTCAGACTTTAAAGCTAAAATTGCGAGTCTTAGTCTGTTAAACTCTCCTGTACTTACTTTTTGAAGTTCTGTGTTATTTAACTTTATCTCCATCTTATCTTGACCGTTAAGGTTTAGTGTGCATCTACTTAGTGAAAGCTCGGCATCTCTTAGATATAACTCTTTTAAATACCTATTTAAATCCTTCTCAAACTTGCCTATTTGAGCCTCTCTTAGCTTAGATATAGAATCAGCCAAATTAACTATCTCTTTTTTTAAACTCATCTCTTTTTTTACAAGTTCTTCTTTGTTTATCTCAATATTTTCATATCTCTGTAGCTCAAGAGCTTTTTGCTCTTTATACTCTAGTGCCTCTTCTATACTTCCATATCTTTTTTTTAGCCAACTAATCTCTTCTATGCGGTTTAAAACCTCTTCAATATCAATATCATCAAGTTCATTAAATCGTGCCTCTGCACTATCAAAGATAGCTCTTAACTCATTCATAGCATCATCAAAAAAAGAGCTATTATTATCAAGTAGGTTTAGAGTTGAGCTAACAAAATTTTCACTCTCAAAAATGGCACTCGCTTTGGAGATGCTCTCTTGAAGTTTCTCTTTTTTTGAGAGGTCTTTTTTTATCTCAAGCAGTTCTTCATCTTCTGCTGATTTTGGGTCAATGTCTTGGATTTTTTTAATCTCAAAAGTTGCAAACTCTTTTAACTCTACTATCTTTTTCTCTTCTTCTTCTATGGCATTTAGTTCAGCTCTAACCTCTGCATGTTTTAAAAAAGAGTCTTTGTAACTTTTTTTTAGGTTTTGTATCTCTTTTGAGTTTTTTTGTATCCTTGCATCTAGGATAGAGAGTAAGTTTGCATCTTCAAAGTCACTATAATCTTTTAGGCTCAAATGTCTTAAATAGTTAAAACTTAGGTTTGAGATGGCTTTTTTAGAGAGGCTTTGATTGTTTATAAAGTATCTAGCTTTCTCTTTTTTTATCTGTTTAAAGATGTTTATCTCTTCATTTTCTATGCCAAAGTCATCCATTTCAAGATGCCAGTTCACGCTTGACTCACAAAGAGATGCATCACAAGCCTCAACTCCAAAAGATGAAAGAATCGACTTCATAAGGATTGACTTTCCACTACCACTAGGGCCACTAAATACGATAAGCCCACCTGTTGTGTTTAACTCAACCTCCTTAAAACTAAGATAATCTTTTAGATAAAATCTCTCTATCATCTATGATCTCCCCAGCCGAGTTTTTGTTTTAAAATCTCAAAGTAGTTAAATTCCTCTCTATGAATAAGTTTTGCCTTTGTGGAAGCTAGTTTTATATGTACACTATCACCCTGCTCTATCTCATGCATATCTTGCCCATCTATAATAACTAAGGCTTTGTTTTGTGGTGTCTTCATCTCTATAGAAAACTTTCCTGGAAGTACAACTGGTCTTTGACTAAGCGAGTGTGCAGAGATGGGTGTGAGCGCAAAAACTTCTGTTAGTGGGAAGATTACAGGACCTCCACAAGAGAGATTGTAAGCAGTTGAGCCTGTTGGAGTTGAGACTACTACTCCATCACCATAGTAGGTATTAAAAGGTTTTGCATCTACAAGAGTCTCTATATGAATCATATTTGAGATAGATGAGCGAGTCAGAACCATATCATTAAAAGCGTTAGTCTCTAGCTCTTTATTTTTTCCAACTATCTTTACTTCTAAAACTGACCTCTCATCAACTCTCACTCTGTTTTGTGTCATTTTAAAAACAAACTCATCTAACTCATCTAAGTTTACATCTGCTAAAAAGCCTAGATTTCCAGCGTAAACTCCTAAGACTGGTATCCCAAACTTAAAAGAGCGTCTAACTGCTGAGATAAGAGTGCCATCTCCGCCTAGAGTTACAATAGCATCTACGTGTTGACACATAGCTTCAAACTCCATGCCTATCGCATCAATCATTCCAGCACTTATGCTATCTACATATACATCAATGTTGTGTTGTTTAAAAATCTTCTCTAACTTGTAGTAACTACTCTTTAGTTCTGGCGTTGATGGTCTTAGTAAAACACCGATTTTTTTTATGCTACTTGTTTGCAAATTCACTCTTTATTAAAAATATTTGTTTGATTATACACTTTTGTAGTTAAAAATCTAAAAGTATTGCATTTTGTCATGCAAAGTTTCAGATATTTTTTCTCTTAGTCTCTGATAAGGGTACTTTGGTTATAATCGCAAAAATTTTATATAGGACTCTATATTTTGAGAACTCATTACTGTACAGATTTAAATGAAGAAAATGTAGGACAAGAGGTTGTTCTAACTGGCTGGGCAAATAGTTATCGCGATCATGGTGGCATCATTTTTATTGACCTGCGTGATAAAACAGGACTTATTCAACTAACTTGTGACCCAGAAGATGGCTCAGATGCACATAAAGTTGCTGATGGTGTTAGGGATGAGTATGTTTTAATAGCAAAAGGTGTTGTTAGACTTCGTGGAGAGGGGCTGACAAACACTAAGCTTAAAACTGGAGCTATTGAGATTATAGTAAAAGAGTTAAAGATTGAAAACAAAAGCGCAACTACTCCTTTTGTGATTGGTGATAACAATGTTGGAGAAGAGACACGTCTAAAGTATCGCTACTTAGAGCTTCGTGACCCTGCAATGTATGAAACTTTTCGTCTTCGTTCAAAAGCGGCAATAGCTGCAAGAAACATACTAGATGCAAATGGCTTTTTAGAAGTTGAGACTCCAATACTTACAAAATCAACTCCAGAGGGTGCAAGAGACTATCTTGTTCCATCTCGTGTTCATAGCGGAGAGTTTTATGCACTTCCACAATCACCACAACTTTTCAAGCAACTCTTAATGGTTGGCGGATTTGACCGCTACTTCCAAATAGCAAAATGTTTTAGAGATGAAGACTTAAGAGCAGATCGTCAACCTGAATTTACTCAAGTCGATGTCGAGATGAGTTTTTGTGATCAAGAAGATGTTATAAAAGTTGCAGAAGATCTGCTAAAAGCTATGTTTAATGCTTGTAATATCGAAGTGAATATTCCATTTAACCGTATTACTTACAACGATGCTATGGAACTTTATGGTTCAGATAAGCCAGATATGAGATATGACCTTAAGATGGTTGATGTTATCGACATCTTTGAGAGATGCGATAATGAAATCTTTACTAAAATAGCTAAAAAACCTAACACAAACCGTATAAAAGCTCTTAAAGTTCCAGGTGCTGACTTAGTTTTTTCAAAAAGAGAGATGAAGGGTTTTGAAGATTATGTAAGAGAGTTTGGTGCTGGGGGATTAGGTTACTTTCAAATGAAAGAAGATGGACTAAAAGGTCCACTTACAAAATTCTTTAGCGAAGATGATATAAACCTTATCATAGCAAGAACCGAGCTTCAAGTTGGTGATGTAATCTTCTTTGGTGCTGGAGATAAAAAAACTGTTTGGGACTATATGGGAAGACTTAGAAACTATATAGCTGAACATGAAAAGATGAATTTAGCAGATCCAGATGCTTACGAGTTTGTATGGGTAGTTGATTTTCCTATGTTTGAGGTAGAAGATGGAAGAGTAAAAGCTCTGCATCATCCTTTTACTCAACCAAAAGATACTGATAAAGAGGATATTGAGGCGATAGAGTCTATAGCTTACGATATCGTTTTAAATGGTACTGAACTCGGTGGTGGCTCTATTCGTATCCATAAGCAAGATGTTCAAGAAGAGGTTTTCAAACTTCTAGGTATTGATGAAGAAGAGGCAGCTGAGAAGTTTGGTTTCTTACTAGATGCTCTAAAGTTTGGTGCACCTCCACATGGTGGTTTTGCATTAGGATTTGACAGAATTATGATGCTTATCACGAAAAAATCAAGTATCCGTGATGTTATAGCATTTCCAAAGACTCAAAAAGCCTCTTGTGTACTTACAAAAGCACCAAGTGCAGTTGATAACAATCAACTAAGAGATTTGCATATTAGACTAAGAGAAAACCCTTTAAAATAGTCCCGTAAAGGAAAATAATTTCCTTTACTGCGCTAAAGCTGCTAAGGCTACTGAAGCTAACTTTTGCAAAAGTTAGGTCAAAACTTCAAGGATTTATTTTTGAAAAAACTATTCTTAATTATTGGAGCACCTGGGTCTGGAAAGACTACAGATGCCCAGCTTATTGCAGAAGCAAGTGACAGCATCACTCACTACTCCACAGGCGATATGCTTAGAGGCGAAGTTGCAAGTGGTAGCAAGCTTGGTTTAGAGATAGATAGTTACATCTCTAAAGGTCTTATAGTTCCCATAAGCATTGCTATAAAGACTATCACTAACGCTATAAAAAATGCTCCTTCTGAGATTATCATTATAGATGGCTATCCTAGAAGTATGGAGCAGCTTGAAGCTCTTGATGAGTATCTAAAGAGTGATGATTCACTCAAGCTTGTGAGTGTTATAGAGGTGAAGGTAAGCGAAGCGACTGCAAAAGATAGAGTCTTAGGCCGTGCCCGTGGCGCTGATGACAACACAGAGGTTTTTGATAATCGTATGAAAATCTACACTGAGCCGTTAGCAGAGATAGAGGCTTTTTACACCTCTAAAAATCTCTTAAAAACAATAGATGGCGAGAGAGAGATAGAAGCTATAGTTAAAGATATGGAAGCTTTCATAAACTCTCAAGTGTGATAGTATGAAAATTGGTCATCTTTTTCTTTTAATGTATATCTTTTAGTTAAAGATGCAAAAAAAGCTCTTCCCAAATCATCACAAGCAAGAGCCTCTTTAGTCTTCTCTTCATCACTCATAGGATCTACTATAAGCTCATTTAGTTTAGCTATAGTTAGGTTTTTATGAGCTCTTTTTTGTAAAATAACTTCATCGCCTTTTGAGATATAACCCTCTTTTAAAACTTTTGCATACCAACCAGTAAAACCATTAAGAAATGTAATTTTTGTCATATCTTTAAGCCCTGTGTTAGCACTTAGTTTCCAACAAGGTTGTCTAGGTTGAGTTATTTGAACTACACTCTCTCCTATCTCTAAGATATCGCCCGCGCAAACATCACTCTCAGATATTTCAGATAAGACTATATTTTCTCCAAAAGATGCCACGCCACTCTTATCAAAGCTAGTGTTAAAATATGAGTTGATTTTCTCATAAGTAAGCGCAGAAAAAAGAAAAAGGGCCTTGTTTTCTCCACCGTGATGAAGTGGGTCACCCTGTTCATCTTCACTAAAGCCTAACTTTGTAAGATAAGCTTTTTCTATAGGCTTTTTCTTTATAGCAGAGATTAAAACCTCTCTTTTGTTATCTTTAAGATTTGAACTCTCAACATTTCCAACTTTTAACTCTAAAACCTTAGATATTACTTTTTTCATATTTTTTAGTAATCTTCCTCATCATCAAAACCAAAATCATCTTCATCACCTTGTTGGGCTTCTAAGATATCATCTATAAGCTCTTTAGCTTCTTCCTCATCGATATCGCCACTTTTTATGTCAGCTAGTACATCTTGCAAGTCTTCTTTAAACTCACGCAACTCTTCTATCTCTTCTTTAGCATCTTCGCTTGCAGATTTACTACCAGCTATCTCTTCAAAGATCTCATCAAGCCTTTCATCTATATCTGGTATAACACTTTTTGTAAGTAGTTCTTCTAGTTTTTGTATGTGTGACATTTTATTTCCTTAAATGAATTGCATAATAATACTAAAAAATTGCCAAATATGTTAACACTTTATAGATTATGTCGATGTATATGTACAATAAATCAAGGAATTTTATCATGTTAGTTTGGTTATTGGTATTTTTATTGCTTATGTTAGTTAGTTATACTATTTACAGAACTATTTTTTATGTAAAAAAGGTAGATTCTAAGAGTAGTAACGAAAACTATATTTTTAAATTATAAGAGATAACTATGACAATGAGAATCAATCATGTTTTTAAAGGACATAAAACACTTCTTGGAAACAGGTATGTTACATATGCAGAGGTTGAACTGCCTCTAAAGTATGAACTATTTAAAAAATCAAAAGATGGCTTTGACTGGGGAAATGGTAGTTCCTCATCTGTACAGTTAGCATTTTCAATGCTTCATCAACTAAGTGATGCTGAATTTGCGCAAAACCATGCCGTAGATTTTTGTAACGACATCATAAAAGGCCTAGCTAATAGAGACTGGATAGTAAACTCAACTGATATTGTAAACTGGATAAAAAACACCCCTGAAGGCGAAGAGGTCTTAAGAGTAAAAGCACAATCTACGAGAGTTACTCAGCCATCTCCAAAAGCTTTTAAGAAGATAAAAAGAAATATAGTTAAAGATATCTGCAAAGAGTTAGGCATAACTCAAAAAAACCTTGCAGAGATTTTAGAAGTACCAGAGGGAACTGTTAGTAGTTGGGCTGTTAAAAATGAGATTCCTAGACTTGGTAAAAAAGCTATAGAGTTCTATATCCAAAACAGAAGAAATCAAGAAGTAGTAGATAGTTACAAAAACTTTGTTAAGCTTCTGCAGATTGCTTAGGAGCTTTTTCTCTACTAAGTTCAAACTCATTAGCACTGCGGATAACATCCAAGCTTAACTCTTCAAGCCTTTGGGTGTCTATCTTATACTTTTGGCAAAAAGACTCAACTTCTTTTATATTGAAGTTCTCAAGACTCTTTGCAAAAAGAAGAATCTCCCCCAAAACACCTGCACCATCTACTATCGCATCTTTTATCTCATCATCTATGTTTAACTCATCTAAGATTCGTCTGATATTTACATTAAAGAGTGCATCTAGTAGCGATAAGACTCCTAAAAAATAGACCTTAGATGTAAGGTTTCGAATTTGTGTATCTTTTAGCTGTTTAGAGACCTCCACCATAAGATCTGTTCTTGATTTTAGCAGTTGCATAAGAGCGGTCTCACTCTCTTGCTCACTTTGACTTGACTTTGTTGAGTACATCATAAGCATCAACCACTCGGCAAGTGGCGTTCTACCCATAAGAGTTAGCACTTGTTGTATAGAAGATATTGTGTGTCTAAAGTGAAAAAGCCCTGAGTTTACATACTTTAAAAGCTGAAGAGAGATCGCATGATTTTGCTCAAACATAAGAACTATCTCATCTATAGAAGCATCACTCATAATCATATTGCAAAGCTCAACTATCCTTAAGTTTTGTGGATCAAATTTTTCTTGTTCTAGGAGCTTTGGTTTAGCAAAAAAGTAGCCTTGAATGAGCTTAGCATCATACTTTCTTGCTTTGTTATACAGTTCATGAGTCTCTACTTTTGTAAAAATCACCTCTGCTTTAACATCTCTTAGTAGATTGAGATTTTGCTCTGTAGTGTTTATATCTACCTTAATGTAACTTATGAACTTAAGTAAAGAACCAAAGGATTCGAGTACTTCTTTACAAAGTAAAGCATCATTAATAGCAAAAGTGTAACCTAGCTCACTTAGCTCTACTACCCTTGCCTTTAGCTCATCAGTTAAGTCCATATTGGCTTTAAGTGAAAATACAAAATACTCTTTAGGTATATAAAAAACAACATCATGCATCAAAAAGTTTTTATCAGCTTTAATAAATGCTTTTTTATCTCCTAGAAGATTTTTAACTCCAAATTTATTTAAAATATTGCTAAGAACTGCAACTGTAGCTTCTTTATCATCTTTGATATTAGAGCTTTTATTTGAGTCTCTATAGAGCATCTCATAGGCAAATAGACCCTCTTTGGTGCTCAGTATTGGCTGTCTTGCTATATATAAATTTGGATTCATTACTCTCTCTAAAATAATTTTTCAATATAGTAAGTATACAAAAATTTTCTTAAGTACAAATAGAGACACATTAATTCAAGTTTAATATCTATTTCAGCTTTTATAAGCGATGCTTTTAGGAATGTTAACCAATGACACTCTCCGCTATAAGCTTCGCATAGTTAGGCTTTAAAGCTTACACAATTTTTAGCAGTAAGTTATTATCAACCATATCTACGAGGTTAAAACCTCGCTTTTAAAAAGGGATACATGTTTTTGAAGATTTTTGTTCCTATGCTTTAAGATAATATGTTACAATAAATAAAAAAGCTACAAAATGTTTAAAAAAATCACTCTTTTACTACTTTTAACAAACTTTCTATTTGCAAATAATTTTGCTCATATAAAACTCCAAAGTACTTACTATGTTGATTCAGATGATATTTATATCTCTCACATCATAAAAGATGCTCCAAGAAATAAAAAAATATATAAGATAAACAATGGAAAGTACACAAAAAGAGTGAAATCACAAGATTTACTAAAAGTACTAAGAGAGAATGGATATAGGGGTATTGAGGCTGAGACTTCTTATGTAAAGTTTGTAAAATCTAGCCCGATAGACACTTCAAAGATAGTTAACCATGTTAGACTTTACTACCAAAGACATTACAAAAATATAGAGATAAAAGATATAAAGATTCAAACAAGGGGCTTTATAGAGTCACTTCCAGAGAGTTATGTGGTGGAGATAAGAGGCGATGCTTATCTTGCAAAAGACGGGATTTTAAGCATTAAAACACCAAAAAATAAAAAAATATACTTTAACTTTATAGTAGATGCCAAGGTTTTTGTCTATGTAACAAGAGAGACGCTAACAAGAGCCACCAAACTATCAGCTCTTAACACATTTAAAAAGAGTATAATTCTTGATAGATTTATGGCAAAGCCTATTGAAGAACTAGATGAAAAGCCACTGCAAAGTAGACACCATCTACAAAAAGATAGCATCATAACCACAAGAGATATAGAGATTTTAAGTATGGTTCGCAGGCATGAGAGTGTAAGCGTCTCAATGGATAGTAAAAATATGTCTATCACTTTTAATGCAAAGGCCCTCCAAGATGCAAAGATGGGCGATATAATTATGGTTGAAAAATCAAATGGTACAAAACTAAAAGTACAAATAGTTGGAAAAAACAGGGGAATTATAAAATAGATGATGAGAAAAAATGAAGCGTAAAATAGTAGTAGCAACAAGTGGAGCTAGCGGAGTAAATCTAGGTATAAAGGCTACAAAGTTACTTCCAAGTAATATTGAGAGACACTTTATCATGACAAAAAATGCTGGTGTTGTTTTGGAAAAAGAGAATAACTTAACCATACATGATAATGAAAACATAGCAGCAAGCGTTGCATCTGGCTCATTTGGAGTAGATGCTATGATAATAGCGCCATGTAGCATGAACACGCTTGCTAAAATCGCTTGTGGCATCTCAGATAACTTAGTAACTAGATGTGCTAGTGTTATGATAAAAGAGCAAAAAAAGCTTATCTTAGCTCCAAGAGAGATGCCATTTTCTGCCATTGCACTAGAAAATATGCTTAAACTCTCTCGCCTAGGAGTTATAATAGCTCCGCCTGTTATTGCCTACTACTCAGAGCAACAAACACTAGATGAGATGGAAGACTTTATCATTGGTAAGTGGTTTGATTTACTAGATATTGAACATAAACTTTATAAGAGATGGGAGTAGTACTTGAAAAAAATAGCACTATACCCAGGGACTTTTGATCCTATCACAAACGGTCATTTTGACATAATAGAGAGAGCTTTAAAGCTCTTTGATGAAGTCATTATTGCAGTAGCTGAGTCACATGAAAAACAACCTATGTTTAGTTTAGAAGACCGTATAGATATGGCAGAAAAAGCAACTCTAAAGCTTGGCAATATAAGGGTTGTTGGATTTAATAACCTAACAGTTGAACTTGCAAAAACTCATGGAGCTACTATCCTTATACGCGGTCTTCGTGCACTTAGCGACTTTGAGTATGAGCTACAGCTTGGATATTTAAACAACTCGCTTGATGACTCTATAGAGACAGTTTACTTGATGCCAAAGCTAAAACACGCTTTTATAAGCTCATCAAGTGTAAGAAGTCTTTTAAAGTTTAAAGCAAAAACAGAGCATTTGCTTCCTAGTGAAGTGCAAAACATCATAGGGAGCAAACAGAGATGTATATAACAATAGAGGGCATTGATACTGCTGGAAAAAGCACTCAGATAGAAAAACTTCAAGAGCATTTCAAAGATGCCATTATCACAAAAGAACCTGGTGGAACTGCTCTTGGATCTAAGATAAGAGAGATAGTCTTAGATGCAGATATAAGAAGTAAAAAAGCTGAGTTTTTGCTCTTTTTAGCGGATAGAGCTGAGCATATTCAAGAGGTGATAAAGCCAAATATCGACAAAATGATTATCTCTGATAGAAGTGTTGTTAGCGGGATTGCTTACGCTTTAGTTCAAGGTGAGATAAGTGAGACAGCAATTGTTCATCTAAATAGATTTGCAACTGATAGTATCTACCCTAAAAAAGTCTTTTTACTAAAACTTACAAAAGAGGAGTTGGAGTTTAGACTATCTCAAAAAAAGCTTGATGGCATCGAGCTTCGTGGTGTTGAGTATCTACTTAGCATCCAAGAGGCCATTATCAAAGCTACACAGCTCCTAGAGTTGGAGCTTGTAGTGGTAGATGCCACTAAAGATATAGAGGCAATCACTAAAGAGATAATTAAAGCTATTTAGCTTGTGACTCTATCATTGTTTTGCATCTCATCTAGTATCTGGCAAAATGGGTCGTGTATATCATTGCATGGCTCTATTGCAATAAAGACATCGTTGTCTGTTGCTTCATAAGTTTTTTGTGCAAATTCCCAATTTATATGCTCCCAAAATTCAGCCAGATATTTCGGTCTTGCATTACGAAAATCTATATAGTAAGCATGTTCCCAAACATCACAAACAAAAAGAGGTACAGCCCCATAACTTAGCGGTGTGTCTGCATTGCTAGTCTGTTTTAACATAAGTTGACCTTTTGGTTCACGAACAAGCCAAACCCAACCTGAACCAAAAAGAGTAGCACCTTTTTTTAAAAACTCTTCTTTTAGAGCATCAAGCGAACCAAAATCCTCTTTTATCTTAGCAAGAAGTTTTCCTTCTGGTGGGGTTGACTTAGCACACAGAGATTTCCAGTAAAAATCATGGTTAAAAGTTTGAGCTGCATTGTTAAACATAGCTCCCTCACTATCACGAATGATAGATGAGAGGGCAAGTTCATCATACTTTGTACCTTTTATAAGGTCATTTAAATTCTTAACATAAGAAGCGTGGTGCTTATGGTAGTGAAACTCTATAGTCTCTTTAGATATAAAAGGTTCTAAGGCATCCTCAGCGAATGGAAGTTTTTTTAACTCTATCATAATGTTCTCCTCAAAATTTTTTATCACACGTTAGCTTAGTATTATAATATTTTATAATTAAAAGAGATTTAAAAAAGCTTTTGTAACATCTTTTTGGCAAAGACTCTTAAGTTTTAAAGTCATGCTAGTCTCGAACAAGTTCAAGACTCCAAACGAGCCATTACTCATAAATTTATTTGAGCTTATACTCTAAAATAAATCTGATATAAGCATAAAATGGTATCCTTTCATATATTTTACTCCAATATAGAAATATCCAAGGAACTACATGATTAAGTCGTTAAGAGGCATGAATGATATTATGAGTGAAGATTATCAAAGATTCACTCACTTTATAGATACGGCTACTGATATAGCCAAAAGATATGGTTATCACTTTATAGAGACTCCTCTGCTTGAAGAGACAGCTCTTTTTAAGCGTTCTGTTGGAGATTCTAGTGATATTGTCTCAAAAGAGATGTATCAGTTTATAGATAAAGGCGACAATGATGTTTGTCTTCGCCCTGAGGGGACTGCTGGTGTTGTAAGAGCTTTTATTGAGAAAAAACTTGACAAAGCTGGTGGTATTCATAGATTTTTCTATCATGGACCTATGTTTCGATATGAGAGACCTCAAAAAGGAAGACTTAGAGAGTTTCATCAGTTTGGAGTTGAGAGCTTTGGAGTAGAGAGTGTTTATGAAGATGCTTCTATGATTATGATGGTTAGTGATATCTTAAATGCTCTTGGCATCGGCTATAGACTTCAACTAAACTCTCTAGGATGCAGTGAGTGTATGCCACCATATCGCCAAAACCTTGTCAACTTTGTTAAAAGTGTAGAAGATATAGTTTGCGAGGATTGTATTCGCCGACTTGAAACTAATCCCATCAGAGTTCTTGATTGTAAAAACTCAACTTGTCAAACTATATACAAAGATGCGCCAAAGCTTTTAAACTCTCTGTGCAAGAGTTGTGATGATGATTTTAATAGCTTAAAAAAAATACTAAAAGAGAATGATATAAACTATGAGATAGATACAAACCTTGTTCGTGGGCTTGACTATTATTCCAAAACTGCATTTGAGTTTGTTAGTGACAATATAGGAAGTCAAAGTGCCATAGCTGGTGGTGGAAGATATGACAAACTTGTAGAGTTTTTAGATGGAAAAGCTACTCCTGCTGTTGGTTTTGCTATGGGG
This sequence comes from Sulfurimonas sp., assembly GCA_034006465.1. Classification (GTDB taxonomy): domain Bacteria; phylum Campylobacterota; class Campylobacteria; order Campylobacterales; family Sulfurimonadaceae; genus Sulfurimonas. The sequence continues at coordinate 16,865 of JAVEST010000008.1, forward strand.
ATTGAGAGACTTTTAGAGCTTATCGAGATGCCACAAAGTACGAGAGAGGGATACTATATGGGAGCTTTAGATGAAGAAGCGATTGATTTAGTTGTAAAGCTAACTCAGAGCAAAAGAAAAACTCATAAAACTACACTTGATTATAAAGCAAAAAATCTTCAAAAGCATCTAAAAGCAGCTGATAAAGCGGAAGCCAAGTTTTGCTGTGTTATTGGCTCAAATGAGCTAAAAGATGGCACAATTTGGGTTAAAAATTTAGAAGAAAAAACAGAAGAAATTATAAAAATAGAGGGCTTTTAATGCAGACGCTTGATACTATATGGCTTTTATTTATAGAGTTCATAGAGTTTTTTATACTCGCAGGTCTATTTGCTACTATAGCCCTGTTTATATATGACAAATATATCCAAAGAAAACATGCACTACTTATAAACTACCCAGTTATTGGTCGTTTTAGATACTTCTTTGAAGCACTTCGTGAGCCTCTTCGTCAGTACTTTGCGAATGAGACTTTTTATGATTCAAAAGATAAAATAGACTGGGTTTACACTGCTGCAAAAGACTTGCCAAACTATAAGTCTTTTTCAGTTGCTCAGCCATTTTCTGGTTCAAGATTTATTATCAAGCACGCTACAAATGTTTTAAATGAAGATGAAGTAGACGAAGATACAAGTGTTGTTTTTGGTAAAGATAGAGAGATTCCTTTTGTTTCTCACACTCCAATCATCCGCTCTGCTATGAGTGACGGCTCGCTCTCCCCAGAGGCAGTTAGAGCTTTTTCTATAGCAGGAGCGAAAACAAATCTAACAATAAACACAGGAGAAGGATCACTTACCTCAAATCATCTCTTTACCCATAAACCAAACCTCGCTGATTGTGACTATCTTGAGATAGTTGAGAGTACGCCTTGGGCTGAGTTTGTTTTTAATTTAGGTGATAAACTATTTAATCGTGCAAGAGCTTTAAAGTGGTATAGAACTGCTTTACTAAACAGAGATACACAAAATACTTACATATACGATACAACATCTCACGTACTTTTTCGTGTAAACTGGAACGCTCCTTTGGAAGCTTTTCCAAAAGAAGTTCCGCAAGATATTTCAAACATAATATTTCAGATGAGTTCTGGTCTTTATGGAGTAAGAGATGCTAGTGGAAAGTTTGATGAGTTAAAGTATCAAAAAGTTATGAAATTTTGTCGTATGACTGAGATAAAAATAGCGCAAGGTGCAAAACAGACTGGTGGGAAATTAGCAGCTATTAAAGTGACTGCGGATGTTGCATATTATAGAGGTGTGCCTCAAGGAAAGGATATATTTTCGCCAAATAGATTTCCTTATGCAGATACAACTGAGCATCTTTTAGACTTTGTAGAGAGACTTCAAAAGCTCTCACAAAAACCAGTTGGTTTTAAAATAGTAATCTCTGATATGGATGCTGTTGATGAGTTGGCTCGTGAAATTGCAAAGAGAAAAGCTGAGGGTAGAAACATACCTGATTTTATCTCAGTAGATAGTGGAGAGGGTGGAAGTGCGACTGCCCCACTAGAGCTGATGGAGTCAGTAGGTCTAACAACAAATAACGCTCTTTATATCTTAGATGCAATGCTGAAAAAGCATGATGTGCGTCAAGATATAAAGATAATAGCAAGTGGTAAAATACTAACTCCAGATGATGCAATAATAACTCTTTGTATGGGTGCAGATGCTATAGGGATAGCAAGAGGATTTATGATGAGTGGTGGATGTATTCGTGCTAGAATGTGCTCTGGTTTTGGTTCTCATGTATGCCCTGTTGGTATGGCTACACAAGATGAGAAAAAAAGAGCTTCCTATCTTGTTATAAAAGAGGGAAAAGAGATAGGAAACTATCACCTAAATTTAGTAAAAGGAATGAAAATGATATCTGCTGTTATGGGTATTAAAAATATTAATGACATGAACCAAAAGAACTTAACCTTTAGAAATCAAAATTCAGAACTGTTTTTTGATATAGATAAATATTTTCAACAAAAGCTGCACGTATGAATCATTTTGGATTAGACATATGGTCAAATAAAAACTTTATAGTAGAAAATGGCGAGGTTAAACTAAACTATAAAAGTATGCCCTCAATCTTAGAGCTAGTCCAAGAGATTCGCTCAAACGATGTGAGAGGTCCTCTACTTTTAAGATTTCCACACCTTATAAAAAAACAGATAAGCAGTCTCTACTCTTATTTTGATAAAGCCATCAAAGCAAACAACTATAAGGGCAACTTTAATGCTGTTTTTCCTCTTAAGGTAAACCAACTTCCTCACGCTGTAGAAGCTATTACAGCGCAAGGTAAGAGGTTTAATTATGGCCTTGAAGCGGGATCAAAAGCAGAGCTTATTCTAGCGATGAGTAAAACTCCTACTGGAGCTTACATCACAGTAAATGGCTTTAAAGATAAAGAGATGATAACTCTAGGATTTATAGCAGCTCAAAGCGGACACAATATCACTCTAACGATTGAGGGTTTAGGTGAGCTTGAGACCATCATTGAAGTAGCACAAGAGTGTAACTTAAAAGTTCCAGATATTGGTATCAGGGTAAGACTTCATAGTGCAGGAAGTGGCATCTGGGCTAAAAGTGGTGGAATGGATGCTAAATTTGGGCTGACTTCTACGGAGATTATAGAGGCTATCAACCTCCTAAGAGAAGCTGATTTATTAAAATACCTAAGTATGATTCACTTCCATCTAGGTTCTCAAATGTCAGATATAGCTCCACTTAAAAAAGCACTAAGAGAGGCTGGAAATATCTATGCTGAGCTTAGAAAAATGGGCGCACATTCACTTGACAATATAAACATCGGTGGTGGACTTGCAGTAGAATATGACCAACACACAAAGTCAAAAGCAAGAAACTACTCAATAGATGAGTTTACAAGCTCTGTTGTCTTCTCTCTAGGACAAGTCATGGATGCCAAAAATGTAAAGCATCCAAATATTTTCACAGAGTCAGGTAGATTTATAGTAGCATCTCATGCTGTTTTAGTCACTCCAGTTTTAGAACTATTTACTCATGACTATCAAGAAAAACTACTAAACTTTAAACCTGTAAATCCACCTCTTCTTGATGAACTCATAGAGTTAAACAACCTCCTTAGCAATCAAAATTGTATAGAGTATCTCCACGATGCGCTAGACCATATGGAATCACTATTGACCCTTTTTGATTTAGGTTATATTGATCTACAAGATAGATCAAACGCTGAGATCTTAGTGCATAACATTATAAAAAGAGCACTCTACCTAAAGTCAGCAGATCCAACAGATGAGCTAGAGCAGCTTCAGGTAAAGCTACAAGAGAGATATCTTATAAACGCTTCTATCTTTCAAAGCTTGCCAGATTATTGGGGCTTAAACCAGCACTTTCCTGTTATGCCTCTGCACTATCTAAACACAACTCCACTAAGAGCCGCTTCTCTATGGGATATAACTTGTGATAGTGATGGAGAGATAGGCTTTGATCCTGATAAACCTCTCTATTTGCACGATATAGATCTTGATGAAGAGGATTATTTTCTAGGTTTTTTTAATGTTGGAGCGTATCAAGAAACGCTTGGGATGAACCACAACCTATTTACTCATCCTAGTGAATATACTATTGAGATAGATGAAGATGGTCACAGAATTATAAACGAAGTGGAATCAAAAGATATTTTAGAGATATTAGAGTCGATCGGCTATAATAAAGATGATATTTTAGATAAACTTAAAAATGATTTAATGAAAAGTGACTTTATATCCGAGCAAGAAAAAAATGATACACTTGCAAAACTTGAAACTTTTGTAAAACAAAATGGTTATTTAAGAACTACAAACTAAGGTTAACTATGGGACTATTTGGCGAAATTAAAGAAGATTTTTTAAATGTTTATAGAAATGACCCTGCCCTAAACTCTAAGTTAGATTTTCTTTTTAACTATCCTGGTGTTTGGGCTATAGCTTGGTATAGAATAGCGCATAGACTTCACAAGGCAAATTTTAAAAGACTCTCCAGAATGATAATGGGTGTAAACCACATAATCACAAACATAGATATTCACCCAGCTGCAATTATTGGACCTAGAGTCTTTATAGATCATGGAACTGGTGTTGTAATTGGTGAGACTAGTGTTATAGAGAGCGACGTTTTGATATATCAAGGAGTAACCTTAGGTGGTGTCTCTTTGGTTCAAGGTAAGCGTCATCCTACTATAAAAAAAGGCGTCGTTATCGGTGCTGGCGCTAAAATTCTGGGTAATATAACAATTGGTGAATATTCAAAAATTGGTGCTAATTCTGTTGTCGTTAGAGAAGTACCAGAATGCTCTACTGCTATTGGGATTCCTGCTCATATTATTGAAAAAGGCAGATGTAAAGATCCTTTTATGCACAACCTACTTCCAGATATCAACAAAGAGATGTTTGAGTATCTCCTAAAAAGAGTCGCTATTTTAGAACATATCTTAGTTGTTGACAATAAAAATGTATTAGAGAAAGATTTAGAGTTAGAAAATATCTATGAGTCTTTTATAAAAGCTATGAGGAGCTAGGTTTTTATAAACGCTAAGCAATGGAGTCCTCCACGAGGAACCCAGCAAATAAGGCTTGCAAATTTTATTTTAAAGTCACAAGTGCGAAGCACTAGTTCCCAAGTTTCACTTGTGAATTCATATTTTAATTTCTATTGTCATTGATATATACACTCCCAAGTAAAACTTGGGAGCGAGGGAGAACTCCATTGCTTATCATTCCTAATACATCGCATCCAAAAGCCCTGATATATTTTAAATCTACAAAAGATAAAACTTTCTACTATCATAAGGTATTTTAAGTATAATTGCACCATTATTTTATTGTAAGGAATGCACTTATGCTAACTGACCGCGTTAACACACTATCTGAATCAATTACGATTGCTATTACTACCTTAGCACAAGAATTAAAAGCACAGGGAAAAGATATTCTTAGCTTTTCTGCTGGAGAGCCTGACTTTAACACACCTAAAGTTATAAATGATGCTGCGATTGCTGCAATAAATGAAGGTTTTACAAAATATACCGCTGTTGATGGTATAGTTGAGCTAAGACAAGCTATAGCAAATAAGCTAAAAAGAGATAACAATCTTACCTATGCACCTAATCAAATCATCACAAATAATGGTGCTAAACACTCTCTTTTTAACCTCATTAGTGCGACTATACAAAAGGGGGATGAAGTTATCATCCCTGCACCTTACTGGGTTACTTATCCTGAATTGGTATTATATTGCGGTGGCGATGTGGTTGAGATAGAGACTAATGATGAGACAGCTTTTAAGATAACACCTGAGCAATTAAAAGCTGCTATTACTCCAAAAACAAAGATGCTAATATTAACTACTCCATCAAATCCTACTGGCTCTATCTACTCAAAAGATGAACTTGTAGCTATAGGAAAGGTTTTAGAGGGAACTGATATCATCGTTGCATCTGATGAGATGTATGAAAAACTAACATTTGAGGGTACATTTACATCTTGTGCGGCTGTTAGTGAAGATATGTACAAAAGAACAGTAACTATCAATGGACTAAGCAAATCAGTAGCAATGACGGGTTGGAGATTTGGTTATATGGCTGCACACAATACTGAGCTAATTAAAGCTACTAAAAAGCTTCAAAGTCAGAGTACTTCAAATATCAATACTATAACTCAAAAGGCTGCTATTGCTGGACTTGATGGCAGTGCTGATGCAGATATAGAGATGATGAGACTTGAATTTATAAAACGAAGAGATGAAGCATATGAGCTTATAAACAAGATAGATGGACTTAGCGTTGTAAAGCCTGATGGTGCATTTTACTTATTTGTAAATATCAAAGAGATTAGTTCTGATTCACTTGAATTTTCAAAAGATTTGCTTGATAAAAAACTTGTAGCTGTAGTGCCAGGTGTAGCTTTTGGAAGTGAAGGTTACTTTAGAATGAGTTTTGCAACTGATATAGAGACTATCCGTACAGGTATTGCAAGAATTGCAGAGTTTGTAAAAGAGTTGAAAGCTTAATTTTATTACGAACTCATATATATCTGAGTTGTTGTGTATATACAGGCTACCACGCAGAGCGTGGGAGCCAGAAGAACTCAACTAGCTCCAATGCTCTGCGTTAAAACTCATAGATATAATCCCACACAGAGCATGAGATTGAGTAAAAGACTACTTTAGAGCTTTAAGCGCCTCTATAACTTCATCTAAATTGTCTAGTGGTATATGGACTTTCCACTCTGGAGAGTCACTCTTTCCAGTTAGAGATATACCAATACTAGCTACTGTCTCACTGTCTTCTCCATATGGTTCTTCTAGTTTAGTTATAGATATAACACCTTTTTTTGTTCCGCTTAATTCTATTGTTTTTAACATATTTATATCCCTTGATTTTATTTTTATAAACTATTTGCGTTACTATGACTTACTTAGTTTAGCTAGTTTTGCCTGAAGTTTCAACCATGCTCTATGCTCCATTAGAGGAAAACCTGCATATGTTGAGCCACCTTCTTTAATGCTCTTTGTAACTCCACTTCTTGCGGCCATTGTTGTAAATGCTGCAATCTCTATATGCCCAGCTATTGCACTCTGTCCGCCCATAACAACATTTCTACCCATAGTAGTGGAGCCTGCGATGCCAGATTGTGAGACTAAGACGCTATACTCACCTATTATACAGTTATGTCCAACTTGAACAAGGTTATCAATTCTAACACCTTTTTTTATAAGCGTAGTTCCAAAAGCTGCCCTGTCTATGGCAGTAGAACTTCCAATCTCTACGTCATCCTCAATAACTACATTTCCATTTTGGTAGATCTTTTTATGCTCACCTAACTTTGAAGTGGCAAAACCAAAACCATCACTTCCTATAGTTGTGTTTGCATGTATAATGCAATCACTTCCCACTTTACAATCTCTATAGATACACACACTTGGATAAAGAATAGTGTTGTCGCCTATTGTAACATTTGCGCCGATATATACATGTGCCATTATTGTGCAATTTTTACCAATAGTAGCACCTTTTGCTATCTCAGCTTTAGGAGATACTATACTACCCTCGCCTATCTTTGGCTCAGAAAGTGTGTCATCTTCTATAGGGGGAGCAAAGTATTTTGAGAGCTTTGCCATCTCCCAGTAAGGTGATTCAACTACCAAAGCTATAGAGTCTATCGGTACAAAATTTTCTGTCTTTGCATCAACTATTATAACTTTTGCTTGTGAGTTTTTTATATCATTTATATATTTTGTATTTGATACAAAAGAGAGTTCCGTTTTTGAAGCAGACTTAAGAGTGTTTATAGCTGTAACTTCAAAATCTTCTTTATCGTATTTTACTCCAATTATAGAAGCTATTTCTGATATCTTCATCTATATCCTTTTAGAGGAGATGCTGTTACTAAGAGCATCTACTATCTCTCCAGTGCTACAGCACCACTTCTTACTATCTCTTTTGGATTATATTTTTTTATCATCTTTAAAAAATTATCTACTCTTTTTGGCTCATCTGCAATCATTGCAATAAAAACATTTTCTCCAACATTTACTATATTTCCATTGTAAGCCTTACAAAAAGCAGTTATATCGCTAATGTTTTCAGCTATAGGAAATTTTATAAGTGCCATCTCTTTTTCAACCAAATCAGCATGTTCATAAACCTTCAAAACTGGAATAAGTTTGTGAAGCTGTTTGGTAATCTGCTCTATAACTCTAACAGAACCAGAGGTTACTATGGTTAGCCTTGAGTATTTACTATCAGGAATTGGAGCTACTGTTAGTGAAGTGATATTATATCCACGACCAGAAAAAAGATCTGTGATGCGAGATAAAACGCTCGCTTCATTAACTACGATAACTGAAACTACTCTTCTTTCACTATTTTCAGTCATTACTTCTCCTTTGCCTCTAATAACATCATATTAAATAAGCTTCCACCTGATGGAACCATCGGCATAACATTCTCTAGTCTCTCAACAACAACATCAATAAAAGCAACAATATTTTTCTCTATCGCATCTTTGAGTGCTGCGTCAAACTCTTCTTTTGTTGTAACTCTATATCCTATCCCGCCAAAAGCCTCTGCTAAGAGGACAAAGTCAGGCTGAACGCTTAGGTCTGTTTCACTATGCCTCTTATCATAAAAGAGTGTCTGCCATTGACGAACCATTCCAAGAAAGTTGTTATTTAAGATAATGTTTATAACTGGGAGCTTCTGCTCAACTGCAGTCATTAACTCTTGACAATTCATAAGGATAGAACCATCTCCTGTAAAGTTTATACTAATCTTTTCAGGAGTTGCAGCTTTAACGCCCATAGCAGCTGGAAAACCAAAGCCCATAGTTCCAAGTCCACCAGAACTTATAAACTGTCTAGGACGGCTAAAAGGGTAAAACTGTGCAGTCCACATCTGATGCTGACCAACATCTGTTGAGATATTTGCATCATCACCTAACAACTCACCTACTCTCTCTACAACCCATTGTGGCTTTATTCTATCTGTATCTTCATGATAGACAAGAGGATGAAGCTCAGCAAAGTTTGCTACAGTCTCTCTCCACGGCTCATATTTTTTAGAATTGATTAATGAAGAGAGCTCTAGCATCTCTTTTACAACATTTTTAACATCTCCAACTATTGGATAGTCAGCATTTACAAGCTTTGAGATAGATGCCGGATCTATATCGACATGGATAACACCTGCATTTTTTGCAAATTCTGAGAGCTTACCTGTCACACGGTCATCAAATCTCGCACCTAAACCTATAACTAGGTCCGTCTCACTCATCGCCATATTTGATGCGTAAGAGCCATGCATTCCAAGCATTCCAACTAAAAGTTCATCATCATGTGACAACACACCTCTAGCCATAAAAGTCTCAACAGCAGGTATTCCAGTTCTCTTAACTAACTCTCTTACTTCATATCCAGCATTTGCGTTGATTACTCCACCACCTATGTAAAAAAGTGGTCTTTTTGCTTTAGCAATCGCATTCATCGCTTTTTTTATTTGGCGAGGATTACCTTTGACGTTTGGTTTATAAGTCTCAAGATCCACTTCTATAGAGTAGTCAAACTCTGCAATCTCAGCAGTCACATCTTTTGGAATATCAACATGAACAGGGCCAGGACGTCCAGATGCGGCGATATGAAATGCTTCTTTTAAAACACGAGGCAGATCACTTGCGTTTGTCACAAGGTAGTTGTGCTTAGTACATGAACGACTAATCCCAACTGCATCTATCTCTTGAAAGGCATCTGTGCCGATAAGACTCATTGGGACTTGCCCACTAATGACCACTAAAGGGATAGAATCCATATAAGCATCAGCTAAGCCTGTCACTGCATTTGTGAAGCCAGGACCACTTGTAATCATAGCAACACCAACTTTCCCACTCGCTTTTGAGTAACCCTCAGCCGCATGAACTGCAGCTTGCTCGTGTCTTGTCAATATATGTTTAAATTTGTCTTGTTTATAAATCTCGTCGTAAACATTCATAATTGCTCCACCAGGGTAGCCAAAAACTGTCTCTACACCCTCTGCAATTAATGCTTCAATGACCATTTGTGCGCCACTAATCCGCATAAACGACTCCTTATTAAAAAATTCGCCAATTATATGAAAAAAGAACTATAATTGAGGTTAAAAAGTCTGAAAATTTTGTGATTTAAATTTAATCTAAGATGGAGTTTATAATCATAGAGGGTCGCCACATACTCTTAGAGCCTTTAGTTTGAAGTTCTAGGTTTAGTTTTGTTTGGGGATAGTTGTCTTTAAATATATTAAAAAGAGAGACTATTTGATCTTGGAGTCCAAAATACAAGATATAGTTTTTTATACCATTTTCTATAATATTTTGCTCTTTTTTTTCTTCTATAGCTTTTTCAAGCTCAACCATATAGCACCAGCCATAGATATCAGCAAGAGCAGAATTTTTAGAACTTATCTTCATATATTTTTCTAAAGCTCTATTTACCTCTTTTATATTTGCATCTAGAGCAAATTCATTTGCAATTGCTACTGCATCGTTATACTCTTTTTGAAGCCTTTTAGCATCTTGTGTATTTTGCAAATCCTCATTTAAGGCAAGAATATTGTATGCGCCTGTTATATCATCCTCTTTTATAGCTGCGTAAAATTTATGTCTTTGCTCTACGCTTTTTATAAGTTCTTTTGCTTCTTGGGAAAAATCAGTAAAGTCAACTAAGACTCTTAGCATCTTTATAGCTCCATGGGTATCGTCTTGTTGTAGGAGTTTTTGGCTCTCTATATAGAGCAAATCACCATAATCTATAAGCGAGAAATAGTCTGAGAGTTTTTTTAAAAATGGATTTAATCTTATAAGCTCAAAGGCCATTTTAAAATCTTTTTGCCCAATAGCCATACGAAAGCGTTTGTAAACTTCACTTTTTGCAAATAACTCTTGTATAAGCACTGTTTTTTGAGATACACCCCTATATGGGGCTAAAAGTTCTCTAGTTATCTCTGCACCTTTTGGGTCTATAGCGTACTTTTGAGCTTTAGAAAATGTTTTTTCCCAGCTTAATTCAAGTGCTTTATATAGTTGTGAGTTTTGATAGTGAGGATATTTTAAAGCTAAGGCGTAAGCTAAAGGAAACTTTGACTCTTGTGCAAACTTGGCAAATTTGTCAAACTCTTCATACTCTCTTATAATAGCTTTGATAATAGTACTTTTTGCTGGTATCTCTTGAAAGTTCCTAAAAAGCATTAAAGCAGTTTTTTTATCACCTTTTTCCAGTACTAATCTAGCTTTTTTTACCGTTATTTCCCAGATTGAGATAACAAGTTTATAAGCTTTTGTGTAAGCAAGTAGTGGATTTTTTTCTACAATTTCTTGGATTTTTTTATAGTTTTTTAGTCTTAAGAGCTTTACAATGCGATCTTCTGATTCAAATATATCATAGATAAGTAGATTTGCTTTCTCAGTTGCAACTATAAGTTGTAAAGCTTTTTCATCGAAATCAAGAGCTGTTATAGTCGATGTTAGTTTTATATATTTTCTTGAGAGCATCTTATAACTCTCTAGTTCGTAAACCATAACATAACCAAGCTTAGTCCCTAAAAAAAGGAAAAAACCATCTTGAGTAGATGCAATACATGATACATCATCATGAATACCCTCTAACCTAGCAATAACCTTTGCACTTGCATAGTCCCAGACAATGGCAACGTTTGCTTTGTCTATACTTAGGAGTCTATTTTCACTTAAGAAGTGAACTTTTAAAACCACTTCATTATGTCCTATAAGTTTATGTACTTTAGTCATGGTTATCAAGTTAAAGAGATGAATTTTCTTATCATAACTTGCAGTTGCTACTAACTGAGCATTTTTACTAAAGGCTATATCAGTAAGGGAATCAGAGTGGATGGGAAGAGTGAAGGCTATTTTTTTATTTATAACATCAATGGCGTATGATTTTCCATCATCACCACAACTAAACATGTATTTACCACTTGGATCTATTGCCACACAGTTTACTTCACCACTATGTCTATCCATCTTTGCAATAATTTTTTTGGTTTTGGCACTATAAAGAAGTGCCTCTTTTTTAGTTGAACTTATAAGTGTAAAGTACAAACCATCGCAGCTAAAATCAAAAACTTGCCTACTAAAAGTTTTATACTCTACACCGCACTTAAAGCCAGAGAGAGTTTTTAAACTCAAAAAATCCAAAAATCTAACTACGCCCTTAGCATCTACAACTAAAAGATTACCATCATCCATCATCTTAATTCTTATGATGGTATCTTTAAAACTCAGCTCTCTTGTTGGATGCATACTAATGATCTCTTAGGTATCCCTCAGCTCTTAACTTATCTTCAATCTCTTGTTGATGTTCTTGCCCTTTTGTCTCCATATGAACTGTAACATTTGCATCTCCATAGTCGAGTGAAATCGAAGTTCTATCATAGGCGATATGGACAATGTTTGCATTTAACTCCTTTAGTATCTCAGTAAAACGCATAAGTGAACCTGGTCTATCTATAAGTGTGACTGTTAGCTTCATCTTTCTGCCAGACTTTAGAAGTCCTTTTTCAATGATTACGGACAAAAGCGTCACATCCATATTTCCGCCACTTAGAACTAAGGCTACTTTTTTATCTTTAAGATGCTCAAGTTTGTTATGGATAACGGCAGCCACAGCTGCAGCACCAGCGCCCTCAACTACAAGCTTTTGCTTCTCAAGCAAAACTAAGATGGCACTAGCAATCTCCGCATCGTCAACGCTTACAAACCTATCTACACTCTTTAGTGCATAGCCAAGAGTTATAGAAGAAGTGTCTCTAACAGCTATACCATCGGCAATAGTTCTAACGCTAAGAGAATCAACTGCTTTTTTAAGCTCAAATGAGTCTTTAAAAGCAGGAGCGCCTTTTGCACTAACACCTATAACTTCTATGTTTGGATTTATGCTCTTTATGGCAGTAGCCATTCCAGCGATAAGCCCGCCACCACCAACTGGGATAACTACAGCATCTAAATCTTTACATGACTCTAAAATTTCAAGTGCAAGTGTGCCTTGTCCCGCCATAACCTCTTCATCTTCAAAAGGATGTACAAAGGTCAAAGAATTTTTTATTCCAAACTCTTTTGCATAAGCGTAAGCTTCATCATAGTTAGAACCTGCCAAAATCACTTCTGCACCATAGAGTCTTACGCCATCTATCTTTGTGAGTGGAGTAGAATCAGGCATAACAATAACCGCTCTGATGCCAAACTTCGAAGCACTTAGAGCTACTCCTTGAGCGTGATTTCCAGCACTTGCAGCTATTACACCACAATCTTTTTGAGCTTGTGAGAGTGAAGCTATTTTGTTATAAGCACCTCTTATTTTAAAAGCGCCAGTTATTTGAAGATTTTCTTTTTTTAAGTAAATCTCCATCGATGATATCTTACTTAGATGCGGAGCATATGAAAATGGTGTTTGTGAGATGACATCTTTTATAGTCTCTCTTGCTTTATAAATTTTATCAATATTTAACAACTAACTAACCCCTCAACGCTTTATGTTCTACCATACTGCATAGATTTTGCACAACTCTCATCCCTGCATCTTTAGCCTTTTGAGCAGCTGCATTGTTTACGATGCCAATCTGCGACCAAAAGACCTTAATATCGCCTCTTTCTATACAGGCGTCAGCAACATCATCTAGTACTTTTGGTTTTCTAAAAATATCTACCATATCTACTTCAAATGGTATCTCTTTTAGTGATCTATATACCTTTTCACCTAAGATAGCCTCTTCTTTTGGATAGACTGGTACTATCTTAAAACCACTATTTTGAAGATAAGCTGCAACTCTATGACTAGCCTTACTTTCATCTGGAGATAGCCCTATAACGGCAATAGTTTTTATCTCTTTAAAAATCTCTTCTATCTCTTTTTTGTTTGAATTTACTGAGGGGAATTCGCACTCCATCATAATCTCCTTGCGATATAGTTTTAATTTTAAATGCGATTATATCGAAATTTAGCTATATTATTTTATGCTGTTATAGAGAATGTACTACTTTTTGCATTAACCCTATCTACGAGGTTAAAACCTCGCTTCCGAGAAGATAAACTTAAGCATCTATATCTTTAGAAGGTAATTTGTCATGA
>JAVEST010000006.1:0-31617 GCA_034006465.1 Sulfurimonas sp.
GACAAAAAGCATACTTCTGGATAAATATCCTATTTACTCTCTAGAGTTAAATAAAAATGAGATTAAAAAGAAAAATGTTGATGAGTTTGTGGAGTATTTTGTACAGATGATAGAACAGCATCCTATAGCTACTAATATTGCTATTTTTGACCACTTTAAACATACAAAAAATATAGGTGGAGAGATAAATGAAGATATTCTTGATGCTAAAAATGTTGTTTTTTGTTTTGGCGCAGCTATACCAAACTCAAAAATATTAGCAGTTAGACCTAGAAGTATAGGTATTGTAGAGTTTAAAGATAGTTTTAGTATTGAGTTTATGGAAGCTCCAAATCCAAAACTTCAAGAGACAATGATTGAATGGGTTATGAAGTTAAAATAGTTAGAGAGAGTATTTTGCACTAAATTTAGAGACTAGAAAACAACTCCAAAGTGACAAACTACTCTCGTTCCCAAGTTCTGAGAGTGTTGGTTATTTCACAGTCTCTTAATAGGGAAACACTATCTTAAATACTGCTCCATGTTCATCATTGTTAACACTTAACTCACCATTACAATGCTCTTCTATAATGATTTTACTCATATAAAGTCCTAAGCCTGTTCCACTCCTTTTTAACTTTGTAGAGAAGTATGGATCAAATATATTTTCTAGATTTTCTTTTGCTATTCCACCACCATTATCACTTATCTCTAAAACTCTTTTATCATCAGTTCTATATGTTTTTATCTTTATCCATGCGTCTTTAACGCTGTTTTCTACTAAGGCATCTTCTGCATTTTTAATTAGGTTGATGATAACATGCTTAAGCTCATTGGTATATACATAAAACTCACTTCTACAATTTAACTCTTTTTTAATTTTTATATTTTTTGCAACTATGGATTCGCCTATAATACTAAGTACTACTTTTACTTCTTCGCAAAAACTAGTTTTTTGCATCTCTTTATTTGGCCTGAAAAAGTTCCTAAAATCATCTATCGTATCACTTAAATGTTGTGAATAACTCGCTATTTTTTTGGTCGCTTTTATTAGTTTATCTTTGTCAAATTTTCCAAATAAAAGATCAAACTCTATAGATGCTGTTGTCACACTTATCATGTTTAGTGGTTGTCGCCACTGATGGGCTATCATACTTATCATCTCACCCATCTGAGCCAAACGAGACTGCTGGAACATTAATTTATTTTTTTTATCAACCTCTTTATGTGCTTGTTCTAAATCATCTACAACTTCTCTCATCTCTTGTGATGCAATGTCTAGTGAGTGTTCTATAATGCGGCGAGTATCGCTGTGGTCTTTATATGACTGTTCCACATACTTTAAAAGGTTCTCAAATTTCTCTTTGTTAAGTGACTCAAAAGAGTTTATACCAGCTTTTTTAAGCTGTCTACATAGTAGTTTATCTTCACACATCATTATCTTCTTCATATAGTAACATCAGAGTCATAGACTGGTTATGAAAGTCACAACCACCTTCTGAAATATTTGATATCTCTCCATAGGAGTAAAATCCTACAAGTGATACATTCTCACCTAATATATCATAAACTACTTCTATCTCATCTTCTGCTTCTTGCTTTAAAACTATCTTTCTAGCTACACAATTTATGGCTATACATAGAGCCTTCTCTCTCTTGTCATAGCTTACCATCAATGCTTCGGCTGCCTCTTGAGCACCATCAATAAGTTCATCTAGGTTAGCTTTTGCAAAAGTTACAATGCTTCCTTGTGGGATACTGCCAGCTAGGGTTATGGAATTTTTTTCTTCATCTATAGCTTTTATAGCTCTAAGTGTTGGCTTCTTACTACCCTCTTCTAGTAGCATCAAAGGAAAGTAGAGCCCAGATGCTGGAAGTTCCTCTGCGTGGGGGCCCAGATATCTTTTGTAGAGTTCAAGTGCGGGTTTGTTATCTATGGAGTAGAGAATATTTTGGTGTGATGATGTCACCCTTCTATCTAATCCAAACCTTGACCAGCCACATCTACAACCAGAACCAACTCTTAATGATGTGCCATATAACCCAACTGCTACTATCTGCTTTCTCATAAGTTTTGAGCCTAATAGTATCCAAATCTTGTTAAACTCAACCCCATCTCCAGCTAAGCCTCCAGTTATAACACACCCTTTTGGAGCGTTATAAGAGAGTCCTTTGGTAAGCTCTGAGCCATTGACATTTACAACACTACTTAGCACAAAGATGCACTTTAGATCTTCACCATTTAACTCATCGACTATGTCCCGGCCAACTTCAAAGGAGTTTTGTTCACTTATCTCTTTTAACGTAACTCGAAATTTACTCTTAGAAAATTTCACAACACTCACACTAAGAGAATCGTGAAAAATCTCATTACTATATATCTCTCCAGAGCTTGAAGTGCCTACAATAGTTGAAGTTGGAAAGTTATCTATAATATCATCAATACCACTTTTAACATTTAAAATATTTATACTTCCAAACATTATAATTAGAGTGTTTGCTGAGTCAAGAGAAGCATCTATCTCTTTGTTCCACTCTCCATCTTTAAAAAGGTAAGTCTCTATCTGCATCTACTTTTATCCCTCTTTTTTTCTCTTAAACCTCACAGCATTACTAAGAGGGTTAGATATTATTTTTTGTTGATACTCTATCATTTTTTTAAAAGGGTTTAAAAAATTTTCAAAACAACCATTTCTTATCTCTTCTTTATTGTGCTTCTTTAGTAATTCCAAAACAGATAAAACTGACTCTATAGTGGATAAACAATACTCAGACGGTTGTTTTTTTATCTCAAACTCGGATAGTTTTACCGCATCAAAACTTATATGTTTTACCTGTTGTAAATTTTTAGACTCTCTTAGCATCTTAAGTGAGCAACTCCATGTAGAGTCTATAACAAAGATCGCCATCTCTTTTTGCGACTCTGGAACTTCCTTCGTTAAGTTTATAGCATCTTGAGATGGATACAAAATATAACTATCATAAGAGTCTATAATCTCATTAACTCGCTTGTGCTTTGTAAAGTCCACTCCCACAAATAACTCAGAACCCTCTAGTGACAAATGAGTCAGATGCCCAGTTCCATTTTTAACTTTTTTAAACTCTTTTGGATGCATTAGTATAACAAATTTTGTTTTAGTCTTTATCTTATGAACTTCATTACACATACATGAACTACTTGGTCGGTAGCATTTGTAACACTTCTGCCTACTATTGATTGAAACTCTCACTTTGAGTGTAACGCTTTATATGGGGTAATAAGCGGTGCAAAAAAAACTATCTCAACACTCCAATTACTAGTCGGTGCATCTGATGAAGTAAAAGTTATACCATTGTGTTTTAACTCTTTTATTGTCTCTTTTGGGGTGAGACTATTTGCTATTTGTAAAAACTCTGCATTTGAGAATCCATATGCGAATGTGTATCTTTGGGCGTCACTAGCTTGGATGATGACATTTAGATATGATGCATCTTTTAGTTTTATTTGAGCTAATAAAAGATTATTTTTTTCATAAACACTCTCATATTTTTGTGAATTATCAAAAACATACATCACTGTATATAAACCGCCAAAGTTAAACTCAAAGCTCAGATCAGTCTTAGCAACTTCATAAAAAATGATTCTCCCATCTTCATCTTTAAGTTTATATCTACTCACATAAAGATCTTTAAAGTTTAAAAATTCTGAGCTTATGACTTCGTTAGATAAAACAAAATACTTTGCATCGTAGTTTAAAGTAAGCTCTTTTTCTTTGTTTAAGCCCAAAGAACTTCTAAAACAGCCACTAAAAGCAAATAAAATAAAAAGACTCAAAACAAAACTTCTCATAACAAACCTTTTAAAATAAAAGCTCAATTGTATCATTTGTACCTCTATAGTTAAGTTTAATCTTCTATTTTGTTATACAATTAGCTCTTTTAAAACTTAAGCCAAAAAGGAAATGCTTTGATAAAACACTATGATCTTGTTGTTATTGGTGCAGGAGCAGCTGGAATGATTGCTGCCATACGAGCTGCACGAGACAACAGAAGCGTTTTACTCTTAGAAAAACTCTCACAAGTAGGCGCAAAACTCAAAGCTACTGGCGGAGGAAGATGCAACCTTACAAACACACTAGAGCCACAAGAGTTTATGTCAAAGTTTGGCCGAGATGGTCGTTTTATGCAAGATGCACTAAGAGAGTTTGACTATAAAAAGCTTATGGAATTTTTTAAAAGTATTGGGGTTGAAACTCATGCACCAGATGGTTTTAGAGTTTTCCCAACTTCTCACAGCTCTAGTACTATCATCAAAAGTCTAGTAGATGAGATGCAAAGGGTAGGAGTTGAGATTTTGTGTTCACAGAGAGTCACTAAACTACTTAGCAATGACGGAGTTATTTGTGGTGTTCAAACCTCATCTGAGAGCTTTAAGTGCTCCAGCCTTATCTTAGCTACTGGTGGTTTGGGTTATCCCACGCTTGGAGCTACTGGCGATGGCTACACTTTAGCATCAAAGCTCGGTCACACATCAACTGCTCTATATCCTGCGATGATGCCACTCCACACTAAAGAGAGTTGGGTGAAAAATTGTCGTGCTGACACCATAGCAAAAGCCCAGCTTAGAGTTGATATGAAAAAGCATAAAAAGTTAAAAGCTAAAGGTGATCTTATCTTTACAAACAGAGGCATTAGAGGCCCCGTTGTCCTAGATTTTGCAAGAGAGATAACGCCGCTTATAGATCAGTATAAAGAAGTCCCCATCTTAGTAAATCTTACAAAAGGGATGAATGAAGATGAGATACTAAAGCATATAAAAGATGAAGCTAGTAAAGACCCTGACATAAGTGTATTAAACATTGTAAGAACCCTACTCCCAGATGCTCTCTCTCGTGAGATGTGCGTGCTTGCATCTATAAAAGAAGATGCCAGACTAAGAGATATTTCAGGCAAACAAAAGGGCAAACTCATACAAACATTAGCATCTACTCCTCTAACTATAATAGGTCATGATGGCTTTGAGAGAGCGATGATAACAAGAGGTGGAGTCAATTTAAAAGAGATAAACCCTAAGAGTATGCAAAGTCGACTTATTGGTGGTTTGTATTTTTGTGGAGAACTTATGAATCTTGATGGACCATGTGGAGGTTACAACCTCCAATGGTCATTTGCCAGCGGATATCTAGCAGGGAGTCTATCTTAGACTATTTTTTTAAAATTTTCTTTACGATTTTTTTTACTTCTTTCTTATCTGCAGGTTTTTTCTTAACTACGCTTTTAGTAACTGACTTTGCAACTGATTTTGCGTCTTTTTTCTTAATAACTTCTTTCTCTACTGCTTTTTTAGTCGCTTTAGCAACAACTTTTTTTACATCTTTTTTTGATAATTCTTTAGCCATTTCTGACTCCTTTGTTTGTTTTGTTCAGAAATAAGTGTGAATCTTTCTTGAACCTTAGAATCATTATATCAACTAATAGTTACTTTATGATTAAAGCACTAATAGAAGTAACGAATAGAAGCAAAGCCATACGCTTTTGTCTTTTTAATCAGCCCTATTTGCTCGCTACTTACTATCCCACCAAGAGCAAAAACTTTTATCTCACACATAGTTAAGAGTTTCTCTAACTCTTCTATACCTTTTGGCTCACCCTTATTTGGAGAGGCAAAGATTGGGCTAAAAGTCACTGCATCTGCACCTCTTTGCTGTGCGGTTAGAACTTCATCTATAGTATGTGTACTTATGATAACTTCAAGCCCTAACTCTTTTGCAAACTCTATCTCCTTAGCTTGAGTAGAAGTTAGATGTACCCCAGTAGCATTTAACTCTTTTGCGAGCTTTGCATCCCTATGGATAAAGCTTTTTATATTAAAGCCTTTACAAACCTCTACAAAGTGCTCTGCTTGAATCTCATAGTTTGGATCTGTTTTATCTCTATAGAGTGCATAATCTGGCAAGTGCTTTGCAAATTGCTCATGTAAGATGCAGCGAAAAACAGCTGGTGTGTCTGTATAGAACTCTCTTGAGGTTATAAGATACTTTTTCATCTCATTAGAGGGTTAACAAACTCAACCACTTTAGCCTTTTGCCCAGCTAAAAATCTTTGTAAGACTCCATCGACATGATAAGCTAAACGGTTTAAAAGATAGAGTTCATCACCACTGTATTTTGCTTGTGAGGCTTTTATATACTCTTTTAAAAATGCTATTTTTTGCTCTTCATCTTCTATCTCTATACTCTTAATAATATTTGCTATATCATCATACTCATCACCGCATGAACTTAAAAAATCATATGACAAATCTATAGTCTTCATAGTATCGAGTGCGTAAGAGAAGTTAAAGTGGTTATATAGCATACATCCTACAAAGTACTCAATATCTGAGTCCTCAAACTCACTATATTGTCTATCTTCATCGCTAAAGTGCTTGTGCCAAATATCTAATATCTTTTGTGTTTTTTCTTTCATAGGCAGATTATACCCTATGTGAGGCAAAGAGAGCTTTTAGTGACACATAAGTGACACATTATGTTATGAATGTTTAACTCATCTTACTCTAAACTTCTTCTCACAAATGCAAAGGAGAGTTATGGCGATGGTAGAGACAATTTTAAAAAGAGATGGTACTCAAGCGGAATTTTTATCTTTCAAGATTGAAGATGCTATCAAAAAAGCTTTTAAAAGTGAGAGAGTTATCTATGATAGTTCTATCTTTTTTAATGTTCTAGACAGACTTAAAAGTAAAAGAGCTGTTGCAGTTGAGGACATCCAAGATACTATAGAAAAAGAGTTATACAAAGCTAGATACTTTGAAGTTATGCGTTCGTTCATTCTTTACAGACATATGCACAAGATGCAAAGAGATGCTCTTTTAGATGAAGATACAACTTATATAAACTCAACTCAAACTATAGAAGAGTATATAGACAAGAGTGACTGGCGTATAAAAGCAAACTCTAACACTGGTTACTCCAATGCTGGACTTGTAAACAACACTGCAGGAAAAGTTATAGCAAACTACTGGTTAGATAAAATCTACTCTAAAGAAGAGGGATATGCTCATCGTAATGGTGATTATCATATCCATGATTTGGATTGTTTGACTGGTTACTGTGCTGGTTGGAGTTTGAGAGTTTTACTAGATGAGGGTTTTAACGGAGTTCGCGGTCGTGTTGAGAGCGATGCTCCTAAGCATTTTCGTGAAGCTCTTGGTCAGATGGCAAACTTTCTTGGCATACTTCAAAGTGAGTGGGCTGGTGCTCAAGCGTTTTCATCGTTTGACACATACCTCGCTCCCTATGTTTTTCGTGACAAACTTCCATACAAAGAAGTAAAAAAGGCAGTTAGAAGTTTTATATATAACTTAAATGTTCCAGCTCGTTGGGGACAATCTCCTTTTACAAACGTAACTATAGACTGGACAGTCCCAGAAGATTTAAAGGACCAAACTCCAACTTCAAAGCAGTCTCATCTATTTAAAAATCTTTTAGATAGTGAGCTTGAAGTTGAGGCAAAAAGAAGAGGTTGTAATGCACTTGATGAGATGACATATAAGTACTTTCAACCAGAGATGAACCAAATCAACAAAGCTTACTATGAGATAATGACAGAGGGAGATAAAACTGGACAACCTTTTACTTTTCCTATTCCTACTGTAAACATCACAGAAGATTTTGATTGGTACGGTGAAAACACAGATATACTCTTTGAAAACACTGCTAAGATTGGCTCTTCTTACTTTCAAAACTTCATAGGCTCTCAGTATAAAAGAGATGCGGATGGAAATTTAGTAGAGAATGAAGAGGCTTATAAACCAGGTCATGTAAGAAGTATGTGTTGTAGGTTGCAACTTGACCTAAGAGAGCTACTAAAACGTGGTGGCGGACTCTTTGGAAGTGCTGAGATGACTGGAAGCATTGGAGTTGTAACACTTAACATGGCTAGACTTGGCTTTTTATATAAAGGCGATGAAGATGCTCTAATGGCTAGAGTTGATGAGCTTATGATTCATGCAAAGAGCACGCTAGAGAAGAAGAGAGTATTTATCCAAGAGATGTATGATAGAGGACTTTTTCCATATACTAAGAGATATCTACCAGGATTTAAAAACCACTTCTCAACTATAGGAGTAAATGGCATCAATGAGATGATAAGAAACTTCACATCAGATGCTTACGATGTTAGTGATGAGCGAGGCATAGAATTTGCCACAAAATTACTAAATCATATGAGAGATAAAATGGTAGAGTTTCAAGAAGAAACAGGAAATCTTTACAATCTTGAAGCTACTCCTGCTGAGGGAACTACTTATAGATTTGCAAAAGAAGATAAGAAGAGATATGGCGACTCAATCATTCAAGCTGGAATGGGTAAAAATATCTACTACACAAACTCATCTCAAATCCCTGTTGATTTGACAAATGATCCTTTTGAAGCACTTACACTTCAAGATGATTTGCAGTGTAAATATACGGGCGGAACAGTTCTGCATCTATATATGCAAGAGAGAATCAGCTCAACTGAAGCGTGTAGAAAATTAGTGAAAAATGTAATCTCAAACTTTAGACTACCATACATCACAGTAACTCCACTCTTCTCAGTATGTCCAAAACATGGATATATCGCAGGCGAGCATGAGTATTGTCCAAAATGTGATGAGGAGCTACTACTAGAGGAACTTGAGGTTTCGTGAGGAAATTCGGAAGCGAGGCGTTGTAAACAAAACGAGAGAGCAACAAGTTGCGAGGGCTTCCCGCCGAGGGAAACTTAGCGTTAGCGTAGTAAAACGGACTTGTTCGTTTTGCGTGATAAATAAATAGGGAAAAGGTTCCCTTGAAATTTATGAAATAAAACAAAGAGGCACAAGTGCCGAGGGCTTCCCGCCGAGGGAAACTTAGCGTTAGCGTAGTAAAACGGACTTGTTCGTTTTGCGTGATAAATAAATTATAAGGAAAAAAGAAAATGAGTAAAAACGAAACATTAGCGTTGCTAAATGAAAGAAGACAAAAGTGTATAGTATATACAAGAGTTATGGGTTATCATAGACCGGTAGAGAGTTTCAATGTAGGAAAAGCGGGTGAACACAAACAAAGAAAGCAATTCACTGAACACTAGAGCTGTTTATGATATAACAAAGTTCACTCATGTTGATTATCCAGATCACTTAGCCTGCATCATTTGGCTAAGTGGTTGCAACATGAGATGCGACTACTGTTATAACAAAGATATTGTTTTTGCTAAAAATGGTGCTTACACATTTATAGATGTGCTAGAGTTTTTAAAAACTAGAGTAAATCTTTTAGAAGCTGTAGTTTTATCTGGTGGAGAGGCTACCATGCATGACTTAGAAGAGTTTTGTATGGCTATTAAAAAACTAGGTTTTAAGATTAAACTAGACACTAATGGCACAGACTTTAGTCAAGTTAAAAGGCTTATAGAGTTAGATTTACTAGACTTTATTGCACTTGATTATAAAGCTCCGCAAGATAAATTTACACATATTACACACTCAAACAAGTATGGTGAGTTTTCTAAAACTCTTGATTTTTTAATAAAGAAAAACTTCGACTTTGAAGCTAGAACAACGCTCCATAGTGACCTTTTAAATGAAGAAGATATAAACACTATCATCAAAGACCTAAAGCAAAGAGGCTACAAAAACAACTACTACATTCAGATGTTTCAAGAGACTGAGATAAACATCGCAAATCTTAAAGCTCCATCATCAAGCTTTGACAAATCTATGCTTTTAGATGAGCTAAATATCATCTGGCGTTAACACAAATCAACTTTTTCATATCTCTTATTGGATAAAATAAAGACATATTAATTTAGGAGTAGTTTTTTATGCAAAGCGAAGAGAAAAAACTAAACAAAAGAGAGAGATATAAAGCAAGACTAAAACCGATGGAGTATTTCAAAGAGTTTGAAGATTTGGACTTTGAAAACTTAGCAGAGGGTGATAGGTTTTTTCTTCAAGATTTTGGCATCTTTACAACTGACTTCTTAGAAGATGAGTTTACTATGAGGCTTCGCGTGCCAGCTGGGAGGATTACAACCGAGCAATTTTGCCATATAGCTGATGTAGTTGAAAAGTATGACTTAACTCTTATCACAACTGCAAGAGCTGGCTTACAACTCCATGATCTTGAAGCTGATGATGTACTAGAAATTTGGAAGAGGCTCAACTCTCACGGACTTACAACATGGCAAAGTATAGGCGATAATGTAAGAAATATAGTAAGTGATGTTTATGATGGTTGTGGAACTTACAGCGTTATAGAGGTCTATCCCATCATAGAGCAGATGCAAGAGTATATACTTAAAAATCCTCGCTATGTTGGGATGTTACCACGCCGTGTATCTATTGGCATCTCTGGAAATAATTCTAGTGTTACTTCATTTTTTGCAAATGACCTCTACTTCGCACTTGCGCAAAAAGATGGCGTTTATGGTTTTAATGTCTATATGGGCGGAAAAAACACAGAGATAGCCGAAGATGCAGATATCTTTTTACTCCAAGGGGAAGTTTTTGACTTTTTTAAAGCTTTTGTAGAGGCCTTTTATCTTCATGGCTCTCGCTTTACAAGATCCAGAACAAGACTTTTTTATCTTATAGAGGAGATAGGCCTTGAAGCCCTAAAAGCCCATATCCAAAAAGAGTATGGCAAGCCTTTTAATAGCGGTGCAAAGATTGAGTTAAAGAAGAGAATCTTCTCATCACATGAAGAGCTAAAAGATGGAACTTTTTCTTACTGCTATCAGACTGACTTTGCAAGACTAAGTGTTAAAGAGATAAGAGAGATAGCTGACTTTGCAAACAAAAACAGTGTCGAGATTAGGATAGGCATAGATCAAAATATATACCTTTTAGGGCTAAAAGAGAAGTCAACTCCATTTGCATCTCCTAAAGAGAGCTCAACTATCATCGCGTGTGCAGGAAGTCTTTGCCCCTACTCTTTTTGGAGCATCAAAGATGAGACAAAGTACATACCACTTAGTCGCATAGCAAAACATGGTATCACGGTTGGTTTTTCGGGTTGTATCAAAGGTTGTGGGCGACATAGACACACTGACATCGGTTTAGTTGGGCTAAAAACAAACAACTTTGGCGATACTGATGGAGGAGCTAGAATCTTTATAGGCGCAGTTCATACTACTGGAAAAAGTGTTGGGCGAATGCTCTTTTCTATGGTTCCTTTTGTCCATCTATATAAGACACTAGACCTTATCATAGACTTTTATGAACTAAGTGGATATAGCAATTTTGAAGAGTTTTCAGACAAAATTTTAAGTAAATACTCAGAAGGATTTTTAGCTATTTGGACACTAGCAAGCCTGCAAACAGGCAAAACTATAAAACTAGAACCAACTGGCTCAGGATTTGTTTATGAAAAAAATCTTTTACTAACTCACTTTAGTGATGTTGACTTTTTAGAACCTATGGAAGAAGATTTTTATAGCTCCATAAGTGCAATGGCGAAAAAACTATGGACGGTTGAGGGAGAAGATCCAACCTATAAGCCGAGTATTGACAGAGTAAAATTTCGCTAATGCATATAATTGACTTTGAAAACATCTATGCTGGATATGATGATGGAGATGTATTAAAAGCTATCGAGCTTAAGATAAAAGAGGGAGAAAACTGGGCTATATTAGGCTCTAATGGTTCTGGTAAATCCACACTTTTAAAACTCATCATGTCAGACTTGCATCCAAGGAGAGCTCATAAGTTTAAAAGAGAGGTATTTGGTAAGAGCCGTTACTCCATCTTTGAACTCAAAGATAAGCTTGGCATCATTACAAATGACTTACACAACTACTTCTTACACTCAGGTGGACATTTAAGTGCTAGCGATGTAGTTCTAAGTGGATACTATAGCTCCATAGGTACATTTAAACATCAAAGCTTTTGTGAAAAACAACACAAAAAAGTCTTAGAAACATTAGAGTCCATAGAGATACTTCACTTAAGAGATAAAAAAGTAAAAGAGATGTCCACGGGCGAGCTTAGAAAGTGCATAATAGCAAGGGCTTTGATACACAATCCAAAGGCCTTTATACTAGATGAGCCAACCGTAGGACTAGATATAAAAGCGCAGATAAACTTTATAAAACTCTTAAGAAAACTCTCACAAAATCACTCCATCATCCTTGTTACTCACCACCTAGAAGAGATTTTTGAGGAGATTGGCTTCGTTGCACTAATCCAAGGTAACACCATCTTTAAAAGTGGTCCAAAAAAAGAGATTCTAACAAGTGAAAATCTCTCTAAAACTTTTGATGTAAATCTGAAGATAAATGAGAAAAATGGCAGGTTTTATATAGAAGAGATTTTAGGCTAGCCCAATGCAAAACTCTTTAGGAAGCGAGGTTTTAACCTCGCATTGTGTTATTTAAAGCCTAACTACGAGGTTGAAACCTCGCCTCCCAGTTATGAGAAAAACCGAAGTTTGTACCCTGCTCCTTTTATATTTATAATGAGCGTTTTTGAGGTTTTAGCTCTTAGTCTTCTCACAAAAGTTCTAAGCCTCTCATCGCTCACGCTCTCGCCCCAAATGCTTTGTTTTATCGTCTCATCATCTATGATGCTATTTTCATTTTCAACTAAGAGTCTAAAAAATTTGCTTTCGTTTTTTGAGAGTGCTACAAATCTTGCATCTTTGTAGAGTGCGTGAGTTGTTTTGTTGTAGCTATAGCCATCACAAAGCTCTACTGTTTTACTTCCTAACTCATCAGCTATGGAACTTATATAGTTAAGAATCTCATCTGGCTCATATGGCTTTAAGAAGTACTTTGCCACGCCTGTGTCTATGGCACCTAAAAACTTCTCTTTATCACTAAAAGCGCTAAGTATTATTATGGGAATATTTTGATTTATCTTCTTTATCTCATTTGCCATCTCTAAGCCACTCATTTTTGGCATATTTATATCTGTGATAACTATATCTGGTGAGATTTTCTCAAACATTTCTAAACCGTCTCTTCCATCTTTTGCTATAGTAAAACTATAAAAACTATCGCCTATGGCCTCTTTTAAAAGCCTTGCGATATTCTCTTCATCTTCTACAAAAAGAACTCTTAAACCCTTTAGTGACCTTTTTTTCATCTTGTTTTCTTTGCAAGAGGTATTTTTATATGAAAGCTTGTCACACCTTTTTTACTGCTCACATCAAGATCTCCATCGAGTCCTTTTTCACAAATCATCTTTGACATAAAAAGTCCTAAACCTGTTCCACTACTTTGGTGCTTAGTTGTAAAGTACGGCTCAAAGATATTATCGATGTTTTCTTTTGAGATGCCACCTGCATTATCTTGCATCTCAATATGAGCAAAACCATTTTTTTCTTCTACTATTATGTTTATCTCTCGTATGAGTATTCCCTTACTTAAAAAAGAGTCTTTAGAGTTTTTTATAAGATTTATTATAACTTGTGTAAGCTCATTTTGGATGCCTAAAACCTCTAGTTTTTGAAGCTTTACTTTAAGACTAATCATGTTTTGTTTTAGCATCTTATCAAGTAAAGAGAGTGCTTCTTCTATGCTCTCATCTACATAAAAAAGGTGTTTTTCTTTTTGAGGGTTAAAAAAGTTTGTAAAGTCTTCTATAGTCTCGGACATATTTTTTAAGATATTTTTACTCTCATCGTAAAACTCTACAAGCTTTGCTTCATCGCCATTTTGAGCCGCCTTTTTTATACTAAAGAGAGTTAAGTTTAGCTCTGTTAGTGGCTGCCTCCACTGATGGGCAATGTTAGCTAGCATCTGGCCGAGTGAGGCTTGTCGAGACTGCAAAAACATCACTTTTTGCTTCTGCTCATTTTTGCTAACTTCATCTTTTATGCGCTCTTCTAAGGTTTGGTTTAACTCTTCAAGTTCTTTAGTTTTTTTTGCAACTCTAAACTCTAACGTCTCATTTAGTTCTTTGAGTTCTTTCTCTTTTTTTAAAAGCTCTTCTTTGTAAAAAACCTCTTTTGTAACATCGTAACGGATAGCTATAAATTCTACTATCTCTTCTTTGTTGTTTAAGATAGGGATTACTGTTGTGTTTACATAAAATGTAGAACCATCTTTTGCACGGTTTTTTACTGTATCTTTATAGACTTTTTTTGACTTTATAGTATCCCAAAGAGCTTTAAATTTTAGAGGATCCACATCACTATGTCTTACAATGTTGTGATTCTTACCGATGAGTTCTTCTTTTGTATATCCTGAGATCTTACAAAATTCATCATTTACAAAGGTTATGATGCCCTCTGTATCGGTTTTTGAGATGATATTGCTTTTTTCTATGGCATTTTTATATTGTTCTAGCATGATGTGGCAATTATATCACAGCAAGGTTATTTGAGTATTGATATTTAACGTATTTATCTGATATACTCATCTATGCTAAATGTCACTACAAACACAAAACTAGATATTATCCTGCCAAATACAAACAAAGCCCTAAAAGAAGTGCTCAAAAATGCTACTCCTAAAGAGCTTGAAGCACTAAGTTCTGGCAAGGATTTAAAATCGGTTTTAAACTCACTTCTAAAACAAAGCTCACAAAGCAGTGTAAGTGACAAAACTCTGCTTCAACTACTAAAGCAAAACCCAACTCTAAAAAATCTAGGAGATGTCTCATCCACCATAAAAGAGCTACTCTCTTCGATAAAATCAGATGAAAAACCTCTTCCTATTCAAAAAATCTTAAAAGAATTTTTGGTGGATATAAAAAACTTAAATGAAAAAGATGTAAAAGCCAAACTAACAAACTCAGGAGTCTTTTTAGAGTCACGCCTAAAAAACGCTCAAAACCCACAACTAGAACTAAAAAATATACTTCTTAAACTCCAACCCTTGGTAGATAAAAGCTCTATCTATGAAGTAAAATCACTAACAAAACATATACAAAATCTTCTAGAATCTCCAATACTCAAAAACGCCACAAACCAAGCCTTACTGCAGCCTCAAGCTGACAACAAACAGCTACTTACTCTTTTATCACGAGGAGTAGAGAAGATTTTACAAACTCTACAAAGCAACATAAAAGAGCTAGATGCCAAGCCTGTTGATATAAAAACTATAGACCCAAAGCTTATCGATTCAAAACTAATTGACCCAAAACTCGCCGAACAAAAGCCACTAGATGCTCTTTTTTCTAAAGATGTAAAAACTATTATAGGCAAGCTACACTCACTAGATGCTCCTATGAAATTAGAAACACAGCAAAATGTAAAAGAGATTATCGCAAATGATTTAAAATCAATCTTGCTTCAAACTAAAGAAGAGTTAGTGAAGTCAAACAGTCCAAACCAAGCTGAAGTACTAAAAAATATAGATAAATTAGCACTTCAAATAGACTACTTTCAACTCGTCTCGCATCTATCAAACTCCTCATCTTTGTATCTTCCTTTCTCGTGGGAGGAGTTAAAAGATGGGCAGATAGAGCTAAAAAAAGATGTCGATGATAAGTTTTACTGTGATATCTCGCTAAACCTTATAAACTATGGAGAGCTAAATTTAAAGCTCGTTTTGTATGAAGAAAATCAACTAAATATCAAAATCCTCTCAGACAATCCAAAACTAAAAGAGCTAGTAAAAGAGAATATAGCCTCACTTCGTGCCGCCCTTATCGGCTCAAACATCACACCACGAGAGATACGCATACAAGATGCTACAAAAAAGATGCCAACAAGTGCTTATGAAACAAATACACAGAGTATAAACATAGGGTTTGAGATAAAAGCATGAAAAGAGTTAAAATTTACTCCAAAGAGGCACTAGATGCAAGGTCGTAAAAAAGCAGCCGCACTTAGATATGACACCAACAAAGAGTCAGCTCCTAGAGTTGTAGCAAAAGGCGAAGGAGAAGTTGCAAACAACATCATAAAAATAGCCCAGCTTCACAACCTGCCTATACAAAAAGATGAAGACCTTATAGAGCTACTCTCAAAAGTAGAACTAGACAAAGAAGTTCCAGAAGCCCTATACAGAGCAGTCGCAGAGATTTTTAGTTTTATCTATAAGACTACAAGGGAGAAAAGATAGGTATTTTAGAGATAAATGCTAATTTTCTATACTTAGTGTGGTTAACTTCGCATTTGATATAATCTCTTAAAATCATACTCAAAAGGTTAAATCATGATAAAAAAAACAATATTACCACTTACTTTTATAGCCACGCTTTTTTTTACAGCTTGTGCTACTAACACTGCTAAAAACAGCACCAAAGCTGATGTTTCGCTAACAAATACTTACTTTAAAGTGCTTAGCTTAAATCATAATGAAGTAGAGGTTTTTGAGAGAGAACCATATATACAGTTTAAAGCTGATGGTAGTGTTAAAGGGCATTTAGGGTGTAACAATTTTTTTGGAAGTTATAAGATAGAAGATAAAAATATAGCTTTTGAAAATATAGCGAGCACTAAAATGATGTGTCCAAATATTAAAACAGAGGATGCTTTTACAAATGTGCTTCAAAGTGTAAAAACTTATGAGATAAAAGGTGAGACTATGATATTTTCCAATACTAATGGTGAAGAAATATCAGTTCTCAAAGCGATATATTTTTAAAAAATTATGGAGGAGTATTATATGCAAAAGAAAAACAAAGTAGATGATGAAGTTGCAGAGTTAAAATGGGTAAAGAAGATGATAAAATCTACTATAATCGCTGTGGTTGTGTTTTTTCTAGTGGGTATTGCACTGGCAATATTTTCCAAAATAAGTATTAACTAGATTATTTTAATAATAGAGCAAATCATAATAATTTGCTACGTTAAATAAAAAAAGTGAAGTATCACAATCTAGGAACCACGAATTTATTCTGGGTTTCGAGTTATTTCAACTCACCCCAGTTATCACCAATGTTTGCGTCGGCTTTTAGTGGTATATTTAGCTCATAAATATCTTGCATAATCTCTTGAAATCTTTTTGCTAAAACTTCAGCCTCACTCTCTTTTACTTCAAAGATAAGCTCATCATGGATTTGTAGTAGCATTCTTGCATCTAGCTTTTCATCCCTTATAACTTTTGCTATCTTGTTCATGGCAAGTTTTATGATATCTGCTGCACTTCCTTGAAAAACGCTGTTTACCGACTCTCTCTCATAAGCAGCTTTAAACATTGGAGTTGCACTATCATAGTCAAAGTATCTTCTTCTGCCAAGGAGTGTCTCAACGTAACCTTTACTTTTAGAGAGCTCAACTATGCTTCTAAAGTAGCTCTTTACTGTTGGAAATGACTCAAAATACCGCTCTATAATCTCTTTTGCTTCTTTAGTTGTGATGCCAAGAGTATCTGAGAGCTTTTTTTGTCCCATGCCATATAAAAGTCCAAAGTTTACAGTCTTTGCAACACTTCTTTTACCTTTAGCTTCATCTTCACCAAAGAGTACAACTGCCGTTTGGTAGTGGATATCTTTGTCTGCTTTAAATGCATCTACTAAGACTCTGTCTTGTGAGAAGTGAGCTAGGAGTCTAAGCTCGATTTGAGAGTAGTCAATGCCTATGAGTTTGTTGCCACTAGATGCCACAAAAGCCTCTCTGATTCTAAGTCCTAACTGGCTTCTAGCTGGTATGTTTTGAAGATTTGGGTTTTTTGAACTTAGTCTTCCTGTTGCTGTTCCTGTTTGAACAAAAGAGGTGTGAACTCTACTATCTTCATGCTCTTTACTTAGTTTTAAAAGTGGCTCTATGTAGGTTGAGAAGAGTTTATAAACCTCTCTGTACTCTAAGAGCATCGGGATAATTTTATGAGCATCTTTTAATGAGCTTAGAACTTTCTCATCAGTTGAGTAGCCAGTTTTTGTTTTTTTGCCAGTTGGCAGTCCTAAATGCTCAAAGAGTATAACGCCCAACTGTTTTGGAGAGTTGATGTTAAACTCGCTTCCAGCTTCTATATAGATATCTCTTGTAAGCCTTGTTAACATCTCTTTTATCTCTACTAAAAACTCTTCTAAAAATGAACCATCAACTCTAATTCCAGCTTGTTCCATATGTAAAAGTGTAGTTATAAATGGGACTTCAACTTCCATAGATTCAGATATAAGATGCTGGGCATCTTGGAGTTTAAGGCTTTGGTTAAAGAGATGAAAAAGCTTCAAGGTTATAAAAGCATCTTCTGCTGCATAGATAGTTGCATCTCCTAGTTCAACTGAGGCGAAAGTCTCACCTTTTTTCACACTATCTTTAAATGCAACCATGGTGTGACCTAGCAACTTATCGGCTAACTTATCAAGGCTCAAAGCACTCTCAGGGTTTATAAGCCACGCAAGTATCATGCTATCTGCATAGACATGAAATGTATCCTCATTTAGGAGCTTAGAGATAAAGTGCAGATCAAACTTGATGTTATGACCAACTACCTTACTCTTAAAGATTTGTTTGATTGCATCTGTTGCATCTTCTTTGCTTACTTGCTCGCCAACACCTAAGTAAGAGTGAGCAAAAGGTACATAAAATGCCTCTTTATCATTAAAACTAAAGCTAAAGCCTACAATGAAGTCTTTGTCATGCTCTAGTCCTGTTGTCTCCGTATCAAAAGCCACTATGGTTTGCGGGGTGAGAGATTTCAAAACACTCTTTAACTCTTTTGCATCAGTTATCAGCGTAGCTATAAAGTCAAGCTTTTTACTATCTTTTTTATCTTGCGCTAGTTTTTTTTCTGCTTTTATCTCTATCTCATCTGTTAATATATCTTTTGCTTTTAGAGCTCTGATGATGCCGTTTTGCTCATACTTTACAAGCTCGTCATAGATATTTAAAAATGGATGCTCAACATCCATCTTATACTCTTCAAAATCAAGCGCATCTAAGACATCATCACGAAGTGAGACTAGCTCTTTTGACATAAAAGCGCTCTCTTTTGACTCAATGAGCTTTTTTTTGTTAGCACCATTAACAAGATGAACATTTTCATAGATGGACTCAAGTGAGCCAAACTCTTTTAAAAGTTTTTCAGCTCCAACTTTTCCTATGCCCTTGACTCCAGGGACATTATCTGCACTATCACCCAAGATGGACTGATAGTCTATAAACTGCTTTGGCGTGACACCATATTTAACAAAACAAGCCTCTTCATCCATGACTTTTTTCTTAATAGCATCAACTACTACAACTCTTCCATCATCAATGAGCTGGTACAAATCTTTATCGTGCGAGACTATTCGAACTGTGTAGTCTTTTTCTCTTGCATGCTTTACTACAGTAGCTATGATATCATCTGCTTCAAAACCACTATAGCCTAGTGTTTTATAGCCCATCTTATCTATCCAGTCTATGGCTATTGGGAGTTGCATCGTAAGCTCCTCTGGAGGCGCTTGACGATTTGCTTTGTAGTTTGGGTCAATCTCATTTCTAAAGGTATTGCCTTTACTATCGATGGCAAAGATAAGATAGTCGCTATCGTGTTGTTTTTGCAGGGTGGATATAAAGTTTGTAAAACCAGTTAAAAGACCTGTTGGAAAGCCATCTTTGTTTTTTAGATGTTGTGGTAGTGCATAAAAACTGCGAAAGAAAAAACCAAAAGTGTCTATGACAGTTACAACTTTACTCATTTAGTTTTTCTCTTTTTTTGCATAATCATATCAAAAAGCCTTTTTTAGATTTATTATATCAGCTTTTATGAAACACTACGCGATTTTTGCCCATCTTCTTTGCTTCATACATAGCACGGTCTGCACATTTTAAAACATCTTCTAATCTATCACCATCTCTAGGAATTATTGCTACCCCTATGCTAGCTCTTACTTGATGTTTATACTCTTTTACAATAATTGGCTCATTTATCTCTTTTAAGATTCTCTCTATAAGTGCGTCAAAATGAGCAAAATTATCTTGCTCTACATCTTCTCCTCTTACTAAGACAACAAACTCGTCTCCGCCAATCCGCCCAGCTGTATCAAAGCTTCTGATAGATTCCAAGAGTCTATTAGCCACGCTCTTTAAAACTTCATCCCCATGGTCATGGCCTTGTGTATCATTTATTATTTTAAAGTCATCTAGGTCAACAAAAAGAAGTGCTGAGAGTGTATTGTTTCTTTTTGCATAGTTAATCTCTTGTGAGATTTTTTCATTGATGTTTTGGCGGTTTGCAAGGCCTGTTAGAGCGTCATAAAAAGCTAGATACTCTATCTCTTGGAGTTTTATCTTCATAAGAGTTATATCTCTATCTATACCTCTATATCCTAACAAACCTCCTCTATCATCAAGAAATGGAGAGCCTCTAGTTAGTATATGCACCTTATGCCCATCTCTGTGTAAAAGGGTATGTTCAAGATTTACTATCTTCTCTCTTCTACTTGCAAGCTCAAAAAACTCTTTAGAAACTCTCTTAGCTTCCTCTTCATCCATAAAATCAAAAGGTTTTTTACCTAGAATTTCACTAGGCTCAAAATCTATAATCTTTTTAGATTGCGGGCTAACATATGTGTAAATCGCCTGTGCATCTATCTCCCACACAAAATCATCACTACTCTCTACGAGTTGCTGAAATCTTTTCTCACTTTGCTCTATAAGTCTCGTTTTTTTTACTTCATATCTCTTTAAAATAAAATATAAAAAGGTGACGAAGGAGGCTATTGCAAAAGCGCTCATTATACTAGTCTGATAGAGTGGTTTTATATGAACACTGTATGGCTGCTCAACTACAAGCCCCCAATTTGTTCCTTTTATAGGAGTATAAGATGCTAGAACTTTTTTGCCAAGATAACTATTTTCAATACTAACTCCACTCTTTTGCTCTAAAGCATTTCTCATAGGAATTGCAATATTTAGGTTTTTCATCTCTACATCTAAAACTTCTTCTTTTGAGTGGGCTAAAAATCTTATATATTCGCCATCTCTAACTCCAAGGAGGTACTCTAATTCAAGATCTACTTGAATTATAGAGCTAAAAGTTTTTTGTACTTGAAAAATGGTTGCATTTGATGCCAGGTTATCAAAATCAAGGTTGATTGAGTATTTTTCATCAAAGGCGGCTACGCTTGATATCATACTTGCCATAGAGTATGTTTTTTCTAAAAGAAACTTTTTTTTATCTTCCATAAGTCTATCAAAAAGATAGAAGCTAAATAGCAACACGAGCAGTAAAATAGGAGTGACAATAACAAGTAGGATTTTTAAAAAATCTCTATTAAATTTCTCATTCATAACATGCTCCTTAAGCAAATGCTACTCTCATTTAAATATGCTAAAACTTAATTTTAAAATATATATTTTTTCTTACGATCTAAGTGTGACACTCAGTAAGAGACTTCTTTGGATTTGCTATATAATCATACCCATTATAAATAGTATATGCACCATATAAAATAACCGCTATAGATGCAAGGCTCATCATCATATTTCTAAAGCTTGTTGCACTTGTTAGTGTTGCTAAAAAACCAAGCCCAAACATCGCGGGAATGGTACTTAGTCCAAAGATAGCCATAACCAAAGCGCCATAAAGAGGACTTGCTGTACTCGCTGCTGTAATGGCAAAGAAGTAAACAAAACCACAAGGCAAAAGTCCGTTTAACATCCCAAGAACAAAAAAACTAAGGTTTGATTTTGAATTTAAGACCTTTTTAAAAGCTTTTTTATAGACAGATGATGAGGAAAAGGAGTGCTCTATAAGGGTTAAAAATTTGATTTTACCCATTAAAGATAGTCCTGCTAGAACCATAGCAATTCCAGCAAAAATCAGCAAAGCTCCATTTGCATTGTTTGAAAAAGTCACAACTCCACCGAGTGCTCCAAACATTGCACCTAAGATAGAGTATGTAAAAACTCTACCAAAAGAGTAAAGAAGATGTGCAAAACTTTGTGAAACTTTAGAACTTTTTGGCTCTATCTTTATAGTAGAGTATGCTAGGACTATTCCCCCACACATTCCGATGCAGTGTCCAAAAGAACCTAGAAATGCTATGCTTATAATGGTTAAAATATTTACAGTTTCCATAATTTTAAATTATTTTCCTAAGAGTTTTTTTCTAATGTGTGGATTGTTAAGTGTCTCTCCTCTTAACATTCTTAGCCGCATTGTATCAAAATCTACACTACCATTTACTTTTTGCTCATAAGCTCCAAAACCATAGCCCATCGGTGTCTCATCAGTTAGTGAGTAAAAAGCTGCCTTTGCATCTATATACTGTTTTGTATCCCTGCTCATAACCCAGATAACAGCCTCATCTCTAAATGTCTTATCTTCAAGCCACTTAATAAATCCACCATGGTCATGAAAAAACCAAGTTTTTCCGCTAGGCGAGACAACTTGCGAGACATCTCTTAAATCATCTATAACCATTCCACAATCACTATCTTGATACTTGTTTAAAACAAGCTCATAAGGTAGCTTTTTTAAGTTGTGCTCTTTTATAACTATCATCTGTTTTTTAGATGCAAGCATAAGAAAAACACTAACAATAAGCGCTACAAGAGCAACAACAACTATAAGAGGAATAAATTTTTTTATCATATATATAAAACTCCAAAATCTTATAAACCAAATAAATAACTAAAATTCTTTGAAAAACCAAATATTCAAATAAGAAATATCTAAATAAAAACTATGCAAAACATCTTTTTTATGCTAAAAAAAGAGTTTGAAATTATATCTACTATGATATGAGATAGATATTAAAACAACTCTATGCTAATGGATGACAAACTTCTACTGTATTTTTCAAGTCTTGCTTTTGTATATGTGTATATATCTGAGTAGTTAAAAGTGATGAGTGGCCAAGCAGTTCTTGTACAACTCTTAAGTCTGCTCCGCCACTTATAAGTGCAGTTGCATATGAGTGCCTTAAAACATGGGGTGAGATTCCTAGATATTTTTGAGTTATCTTATATGCAGAGATTCTACTAAGCGGCTCTGATTTGTAGTTTACCCAGACTTTTTGAGTATCTTTTGGTTTTTCTTTGATGTACTCATTTATAGCTCTTAGAGCTACTTTTGCGATAGGGACTATGCGTTCTTTTTCCCCTTTTGCATGTCTAATGCGCAACCAACCCTCTTCTAAGTCTTGAAGCTCAAGCGCTAAACATTCACTGATGCGAGCACCAGATGCATATAAAAACATCAAAAGAGCGTAGTCTCTTAAACCTAACCATGAGCTTTTGTCTATGAGTTTTAATGAGCTTTGTATCTCTTGGTATGAGAGAAATTTTGGTAGTAGTTTTGGGATTTTAGCAAATTTTTGTTTTGTCTTTTGCTCAGAAAAATGACTCTTATAACAAAAATCAAAAAAAGCATTTATAGAAGAGAGTTTGCGGTTTAGTGTTCTTTTGTTTGTGTATCTTGTTAAAAAAGAGAGTATGTTTTTAGTATCTAAGCTTATGAGTGGTTTTTTTAACTCTTCTTCTATGGAGATCAAATCACTCATATAAGCTTCAACACTCTTTTGGCTTAGTGCCTTTGTGACACTAATGTACTCCAAAAAAGCTTCTAGCTCGTTACTCAAGTGAGATGTATTCATCTTTTACATAAAATAGCTTATCTGCTTCGTAAACAAAACCATCACCAACATTTACTTCATAGATAGTATGAGTTTGCAAATCTCTTGAGACTTCTATAAGATAACCCTGCTTTTCAAGTATATATAACTTTTCATTATGAACGATAAGTCCCAAAAAGTGAGCAAATGGAAACTTTATCTTTGAAATGAGTTGTAAATCTGGTGTCAAAGATATAACTTCACCCTCTTTTGTAGTGATAAATATCTCTTTTTCAAGGC
The DNA here is from genome assembly GCA_034006465.1 of Sulfurimonas sp. GTDB lineage: Bacteria > Campylobacterota > Campylobacteria > Campylobacterales > Sulfurimonadaceae > Sulfurimonas. The sequence continues at coordinate 23,663 of JAVEST010000006.1, forward strand.
TTACAATATCTCGTATTTCATAACTAGCTCGTATCTCTTTAGCTGCCATTGAGAGGATTTTTGTTGATGTTGCCGCTATTAGCTTGTTATCAACTACATTAAAATAGATAACATTGTTAAAATTATCATCAGTGGAGACTATAGTTGTTCTTAGTTTCTTTTTTGTCTCAGAGTTTACAATAATAATCTTGCCATCGAGTGTTAAAAACAGAACTAAGTCGTTCATAAAGTATGGACTAGTAATCCTATCATCCACTGCTATTGATGGTGTGCCTTGTACTTGCACTAAAAGAGAGTTTTGTGAGATAGAGTATAGAGCCATATCGTTGTTTGCAAATAAAACAGCCAAAACATCATCTTTTATGCTCGCGCTTGCTATAGTTTTTTTAAGATTAAACTTCTTTGTCAGTGTTTTATCTGCTATAAAATCAATTTTTAGTTCTCCGTCTATAGTTGAGCTTAAAACCCAACCATCGCTACTTCCTAAGAGTCTATATGATTCATCTATCTTAACATCTAAGAGTCTATCTTTTAAAAGTACTTCTCTAGTATCAAGCATTGCAGCATTAGAAGCAACACTCACTATCTTGCTCGTAGCATTTCCATAGTAAGCCCAATCTTCTTTTACATCTTTTGGTTCAAAAACTTTTTTAGAGCTACACCCTAAAAAAACAAAAGCTATGGAAATAGTGAGTAGCAATAGTAACTTTTTCAAAATTTTACTTCACGCCATAGTGCATAAGTGCATTTGCTATATTTTTCAAAGATGACTCAGAAGAGATCTTAGCTAATCTCTCATGTGCCTTTTGTATATCTGAGTTGCTCATATAAATGATGGCACTTTGAACTAGAGCTAAGTCTTTGTAAACTGCATCTTTTTTTGAAGCGTAATCATCAAGAAGCTTAGCATCCTTTGACTCTTGTGCAACTTCATAACTAGCTAAGTCTGCCACCATTACAGATGATGAACTTGTTAGTTTTTTCATACTTTGAATATCTTTTTTTACAACTGCATTTGAGTATATCCAAGCATCATGAAGAGCTGGTGAGATGTTTTTTATAGTACTGAGTGCCTCAGAATTCTCGGCATCTTCGCCTAAGATAGCTAAGGCAATATTTACCTCTCTCACCTTCGACTCTTTGTTTATATCATAAGCTATATTTGCAGCAACTACAACTACAATAGCCACAAGTCCACCGATAAGAAATTTTTTATACTTTTTAACGAATCTCTCCGTTATAACAGCTTTTTCAAAAAATTTCTCTTCAGAATTTAACTTTTCTCTTACCATTTCAATATCGTTTTTAAGACTCAAAAATATTCCTTTGTTACAACATAATTTTATAAGTTTGCAATAATATCGCATAGTTTGTTAAAGTTTCATCAAACACATAGATATTTTTTGTTACAATCTTGTAAAATTATATAATTAAGGTTAGAAATGCAAGTAGATGATGCACTGTTAAGTAAACTAGAAAAACTATCTTTTTTAAAGATTTCACAAGATAAACGAGAAGAGATTATATCTCAACTCTCTGAGGTAGTTAGTTTTGTTAACAACTTAAGCGAGTTAAATACAGATGGCGTAAATGGCAGTTTTGCAATGAGTGACAAAGGTACTTTCACAAGAGAAGATATCCCATTTTGTGATCAACAAATAAACCAAGATATACTCAAACATGCACCACAAAGCGATGATAATTTTTTTATAGTTCCTAAGATAATAGAGTAAGAAAAAAAGAGGAACTCAATATGAGTGAAGAAGTAAGAAAAACAGTAGATATTAAAAAATTACTAAAGAGTGTCTTAGCTTATGGCTCTAGCGATTTACATCTTGTTGTTGGGAGTGAGCCGCAAATTAGAATAGATAAAGAACTCCGTCCTTTAAACTTAGCAATCTTAGATGCAAAAGATATAGAAGAGATGTCTTACTCACTTATAGAAGATAAGCAAAAAAAGGTCTTTGAAGAAAATAATGAGCTTGATTTCTCTTTTGAACTAGAGGATGTAGGTCGTTTTCGTGCAAACTATTATCGTACTATGGGTGGGATAGCTTGTGCTTTTCGTATGATTCCTTTAGATATCCCTACGCTTGATGAGTATGGAAATCCTCCCATTTTTAAAGAACTTATCAAAAAAGGAAAAGGTCTTATCTTAGTTACAGGTCCCACTGGTAGCGGTAAATCTACCACCTTAGCATCTATGCTTCATGAGATAAACTTAAATGAGAGAAAACATATTATAACCATTGAAGACCCGATTGAGTTTGTTCACAAAAATATAAAATCTCTTTTTTCTCAAAGAGATGTAGGAAGCGACACTGCATCTTTTGCCGCAGCACTAAAATACTCTCTTAGACAAGATCCAGATGTTATTCTAATTGGAGAGATGCGAGATGCAGAGACTATTAGTGCAGCGCTAACTGCCGCGGAGACTGGCCACTTAGTTTTTGGAACTCTACATACAAACTCAGCACCAGGAACCATAAACCGTATCATAGATGTTTTTGATGGGGATAAACAAGCTCAAGTAAGAGCACAACTATCTTCATCTTTAATTGCTGCAATCTCTCAAACTCTTATACCTAAAATAGGCGGCGGAAAAGTTGCAACTCATGAGATTTTAATAGCAAACCCTGCCATACAAAATCTCATAAGAGAAGATAAAGTGCATCAATTGTATTCGCAAATGCAACTAAATCAAAAAGAGACTCAGATGACAACACAGACTCAACAACTCTTAGAACTACTACAAAAAAAGATTATATCAAAAGAAAGTGCTATGCAAAATTCTAATAGACCTGAAGAGCTTACAAAGATGCTAGTAGCTTTATAAACTAGATTCCGTGTCAAGCACACAATGACTATACATGAGTCATCCTGAACTTGACTTGGGATCCAAATTAATAATTATTCAGAGCTTTCAATTCTCACATCATACCTGTTTCAATATATTATTCTTAAAAATAGTTTATAAACAAAACTTAATATAAAATTAACACTTTGATATTATACTCCACCTCAGATATTAAAATATGAGGAACTATAATGAAAAAAAGTTTATATATCTCTGTCGCTTCTTCTGTACTGATTGCAAGTCTTAGTGCATCTGATTTGGGGACTATACAAGTTGAGTCATCTACTATTGATGATAAGTTTAAATCAAAAAGAACTGAAGTCTCTAGTACTTCAACCATAAGCGGAGAAAGTGTTGATGAAGCACATGCAGAAAGCGTGCAACAGCTTTTACAATCAATTCCAGGAGTAACAACAGAATACTCAACTGGTGACTCTTTAAAAATCCACTTAAGAGGTGTAGAAAACCAGATGTATATGGGTGAAAAGCCTGGTGTTGCTGTCGTGATTGATGGTGTTCCCGTCTTTGAGAGAACAGGAAAGGTAAATATAGACCTTGACAATATAGAGAGCATTAAAGTTGTTAAAGGTGGAGCTTCATATCTGTTTGGTGATGATGCACTCTCTGGTGCCATTATCATAACAACAAAAAAAGGCGCAAAATATAACAACAACTTTGGAGCAGTTGAATTTGGTAGCTTTGGCTTTCAAAAAATCCTAGCAAGAAGCGGCTATGCAAATGATAATTTGAGTTTTCACCTTCAAGCAAGTCAAAGAAAGGCTGATGGCTACTGGGAAGGTTCAGACTATAAGTCAAACTATCTCAACGGAAAACTACAATATTATCTTGATGATACATCTGACATATCTTTTGGATTTGAGTATTCAAAGAGAGAAAAAGATTCACACGGAACTGTAGGTGGAGAGACAGAGGCAAGAACAAATCCTAAATCTGTTTATACTGGTGATCAAGAGAGTAGAGACTATACAAGAGATTATAATGTAGAACTTCTTAAGCTATTTCTTACCTATTCTAAAGATTTCAGCAATAATTCAAATCTACTTTTAAACGGATATATTTATAAAGATGACACATCGTTTATATCAGCACCACAAACAAGAGACGGTAGCGGAGCTTTAAATCCTTCTTTAAATGATAAAGATTACACCACTGATAACGACTATAAACAGATACAAAGGGGAATAAAGAGTGAATACAGGAGTTCATTTGATAGTTTTGCTACTTTGCTCGGTGTTGATTTAAGGTTTAATGAGTATAAAAACAAAACAACCTATAAAGTAAACCAGCCTCTAGTAAGATACTCTCCATTTTACTCTGTAACTCCAAATTACTACTTAGCAGGCGAACCAAAAAGTAACGACACAACAGATGAAAATGTTTATGCTTTTTATGGCGAGTATAAGCAAGAGATTACAAAAGATTTCAGTGTTACTGCAAACTTAAGATATGACCTTATCAAACTCGATTATGAAGATTATAAGAACAACAACTATAAAGAGGATTTTAATGTTTACTCATACAGACTAGGAGCAAACTATAAGATAAACGAAATCTTTGACGTTTATACAAACTACTCAACAGGTTTTAGAGCACCAACAGTTACGCAACTCTATGCTGGGAGCACTAGCGCATGGGGAAGCACGGCGAACAACCCTAGTTTAGATCCAGAAAAGTCTTATAACTATGAGATAGGTATTCGTGCAAAGGCAAAAGGTATAACCTATGAAGCTGCGATTTTTCAGATTGATAGAAAAGATTTTATCATGAAAACATCTGGCAACTATGGAGACACAGACACTACAGATATGTGGGACAATGTAGGAGGTGCAAGACATAGAGGTTTAGAACTCTCTGCCATAGGTAACATTGTTAAGGAAGTATCATTCAACCTTGCTTATACCTATCTTGATGCATATTATACAAAGTATAACAATTTTGGTATTGACTTAGACGGCAATCCTCGTACTTCAGTTGTTACATTTTTTGATGCTACAAACAACCAAATCCCTAGAACTTCAAAGCATCAACTAAACCTTATCTTAAACTATATGCCGATAAAAGAGCTAAAACTAACATCAGAGATAAATGCAAAATCTAACTACTATGCAGATGATTTAAACCAAATCAAAATACCAGGACATGCAACTCTAAATCTGCTAGCGAGCTATACAAATAAAATAGGCAACTATGAGTATAACTTTTTTGCAAGAGTAGATAATCTTTTTGATAAGTTTTACTACAACACAGCAAGAGCAAGCGGCGACAGAAATGAAGATGGATTGTTTAACGCTGAGGATTTATCAATCACGGTAAATTCAGGGAGAGTTTACACTGCTGGTTTATCGGTTAAATTTTAACTACAACATAGAGGTGAAGAGTAATGAATATAGAACTATTAAAAGATATTGTTGATTATGGAATCATTGGACTTTTAGGAGTTATGAGTTTTATGACTTTTTGGTTTTGGATCGAGAGACTCTTTTTTTATAGACAGATCAATATAGATGATTTTCAAACAAAAGAAGAGCTTGAAATCGTACTAACAAACAATGTAAATATCATCTCAACCTTTGGGTCAAATGCTCCATATATTGGGCTACTTGGAACTGTATTTGGGATTATTATAACTTTTTATGCAATGGGTCAAAGTGATGCACTAGATGTAAAGATGATAATGACCTCATTAGCACTTGCTCTAAAAGCAACTGCTATGGGCTTAGTTGTGGCTATCCCCGCTATTGTATTTTATAACCACTTAGCTAGAAAAATAGAGATTGTTTTAGCAAGATGGGATATAAAAGAGAAGGCAAAAGATGCAAATTAAAAAATTTGACTCTATAAATGTAGTTCCTTTCATTGACATTATGCTTGTTCTTCTCGTCATTGTCTTAACTACAGCTACCTTTGTTGCTAAAGGAATCATTCCAGTTGATCTTCCAACTTCAAAAACTGCGACTCCTCAAGATGATAAGAAAAATCTCACTATAACTATAAAAGAAAATGGTGAAATTTTATTTGACAAGCTAGTAGTTCAAGAAAACAATATTGCACAAGAGCTCTCTAAGTATGAGGTGCAGACGCCTATACATATCAACTGCGACAAAGAAGCAAAGTTTGATCTGTTTGTCTCACTTTTAGATACCTTAGAAGAAAAAGAGTTTAAAAATCTTGGAATTATTACCAAAAAGAGCAAGTAAGATTATGGAATATACAGCTTTTTTTTCAATCTTTATCATAGGTCTCTCTTACGGAGCTACAGCATGTATGTTTTCTTGTATGCCGTTTTTAAGCCCCTTGCTTATTGGTAACTCTAACAACACAAGACAAGCACTTGGTGTTATTTTACCTTTTAGTCTAGGTAGGATTTTTAGTTATACGCTTATAGCAATTGTGGCATATCTTAGCTCTGTATGGGTAAAGATTATGTTAAATGACAACCATATATTTAGCATCATCTTAGGTTTTAGCACTATCTCTATGGGCATATATCTGATGTATAAGAGCTTTAGTTTGGCGAACTCTTGCGCTCACTCTGCACCGTTAATCAAAAAGCCAAAGTTAAACAAATTTGGCTTTTTTACTATTGGTGCAACTATGTCTATAAATCCTTGTGCTCCAATCATGGCGCTCTTGGCAGTAGCGGCAAATAGTAGCAGCATCTACAACTCTATAGGGCTTGGCTTGTTCTTTGGTCTTGGTGCTGTTATTTTTTCAATTATATTTTACGGTTTTATCCTCTCAACTGTAGTCAAAGGGATGATGGTGCAGTTTTCCTCTTACAAACTTTTTATAGAGAGAGTTGCAGCACTTCTTCTTGTCATAGTAGGCGTGTTAGTTTTAAACGGTGTATTAGTACTTTAACAAAGGCAAATTATGGTAGATTTTATTAAGCGTGACAAAGATGATATTTACGCTAAACCAATTATAGGTTTTTTATTTAAAAATCAGAAATTTCTTATGACATTAAAAATAGCAGTTTTAGCTCTGTTTTTATATGCTATGTATTTTGGTTTTGCTCATACTGGCGAAGATAACCTCTTTACTTGGGCAGTGTTTTGGGGAGTTTTCTGGGCTCTGTTTATGGTGGTTACACTTCCTACGCTCGGGCGTGTTTTTTGTGGCATCTGTCCTCATGGTTTTATGGGAAAATACATAACAAAATATGGACTCAAAAAAACTATGCCAAAATGGATGCAAAATCCTTTTATTGGTGTTTTTCTTGTTGTTATAGGCTGGTGGGGCATCTACTATATGTTTCCTGACATCTATAGAACTCCACTTGGGACTGCTACTCTTTTTACAGTTATGACCCTGCTCTCTTTTGTGGTTTATTTTTTATACAAAGATATGAGTTACTGTAAATATATCTGCCCTATTGGAACACTTACTCGTGCTTATTCTAAACTCTCTTTTACATGGCTTGGAACTTATAAAAGTGCTTGTAATGAGTGTAAAACCTTTGAGTGTGCGACAGCTTGTCCTTATAACTTAAAACCTTTTACCTTTGATAAGCGGAATTCTATGACTGACTGTACACTTTGTATGGACTGTTCTGCTGCTTGTGAGGCAGTTAGTTTTAAGATTAAAAAACCATCTTTTTCACTATTTTCAAAGTTTCAAACTTCTAAAGCTGAAGTGTGGGCGTTTATCCTTATCCTTGCATCTATCTCTATAACTATGTCATTTCATCATGGCATCGGTAGAAGTAACGCTGCGCCAGATATGATATGGTCAAAAACGGCTGAGTATTTTAAAGGCTTTGTAAATTTTGGCCCAGTAGATGCAGTAGGTTTATTTGCCTTTCTTTACGCTCTACTCTTTACAGTTGCAGCAGCTCTTATAGGTATGTTTATAGCATCTAAAATTTTACAAAAGGATTTTTCTAAGGTTTTTTATAGTCTTGGATATTCATACGCTCCTCTCTTTATCTTAGGTTCTATCGCTCACTCTCTTGAGACATTTTTCATCAAAGGCTATGAGAAAACTGTAGAAGGTTTTGCTCAAGGCTTTGGTTTATCTGTAGATGTTGCATCTTTAGCAAATAGAGGAGATGGTTGGTTACATATATTTGGCTTGC
>JAVEST010000133.1:0-4880 GCA_034006465.1 Sulfurimonas sp.
TTAGACCTAGTTTTGCAGCTAGTTCTGGATGAAGTTCACCATACATCTCTCCTGAGAGTTCAGCTAGGTACTTAGATGCACGAGTCTCTGTTCCTGTTCCCATATGCTCAACAACTCTTCCTGAGACTATGTTTATAGGATAATCGGCAACCCAGTTTTGAGCATTTTGCTCACTTGCATAACGAACAGTTGTTCTATAGTGATTTTCTATATCTGCAACTGCTGGATATCTTTTTACTAAATCTTGTCTAAATGAGTGTAAAGGCTCTCTATGTTTTGGAATCTCATCTCTAAAGCCCCAAACAATAGTTCTAGCTCTTGCATTTCCATAAGGAGCAAGTCCAGCTTTTAGAGCATTTCTAACTAAGATGCCACTATCATCAGTCTTCCAGTTTTTACCCTCAACGAGTTTTTTCTCTTCATCTGTTAGTTTGATACCACTCAGTTCTTCTATATTTTTAGAAGTAATCTCATCATATCCACCTTTGATACGTGAACCAACAGGTGCTACGCCATCAGCTGCTAGTAGAGATACACCATTACGTTCAGTACCAAATCTAGTTCTAAAGCCCATACCGCCTTGACTAACTGGCAGGTTTACATTGTAAAGCACTGGACTTCCAGGATGCGTCTCATCCCAACAAGGCCATGGCAATCCATAGTACTCTTTATTTACAGGACCTCGCCCCTTTAGTGAAGTGGTGTCAAACAAGTGCCAATTTTCAGTATGCTTTTTAAGCCTCTCTGCTGTTCTACCTTGAAAGCCGATAGTCATTAGAGTTCTAGCTATCTCATTTGTTGCATCTTCTGGCCATGTAAAATCTTTACCTTTGCCCATTCCAGCTGTAAACTCATCATAAAAGCCCATTCTTTTAGCAAAATCAAATAAAATCTCTTCATCTGGTCTTGCTTCATAAAGAGGATCTATAACTTTACTTCTCCACTGAGCACTTCTTCCTGTGTTTACAACAGTTCCGCTACACTCAACTTGAGATGCTGCTGGTAACAAGTAGAGGTTGTTATCTCTTGTAGTAATAACAGCCGCATCGTTTACATATGGATCTATAAAAACAACTAAATCTAGTTTATCAAGAGCCTCTTTAACTTTGTGTGTTTGAGTAATGGTTGATATTCCATTCCCTATACATACTAGTGCTTTAAGAGGAGTGCCAGCATTATTTTTAGCATTTGCTTCATCTAAAACGCCGTTCATCCATAGACTTAAACTAAAGCCTTTTGCTTCCATCATCTCTTTAGATTTAAAGCGCCCTTTTAACCAATCATAATCAACTTTCCATTGAGATGCAAAGTACTTCCATGAACCCTCGGCAAGTCCGTAATATCCTGGAAGAGTATCAGATAAACAACCCATATCAGTAGAGCCTTGAACATTGTCATGACCTCTTAGAATATTTGTTCCACCACCTGGTTTACCCATATTTCCAAGAACAAGTTGTAGGATTGAGCCTAGTCTTGTGTTTGATGATCCAACAGTGTGTTGAGTCCATCCTTGATTCCAAATCAGACATCCTGGCTCTGCTGTAGCAAACGCAGTTGTAGCTTGGATAAGTAGCTCTTTTGGACATCCTGTTATATCTTCAACGTGCTCTGGAGTATACTCTTCACACTCTTTAAATATCTCTTCCATCCCATAAACTCTATCGTTAATGAAAGATTTGTCAAACCACTTATTGTCACGGATGAGTCTTATCATTCCGTACATAAAAGCGATATCTGTACCTGTTCTGATGCGACAATAAATGTCACTCTTTGCAGCAGTTTTTGTATATCTTGGATCGATTACGATAATCTTTGCACCATTTTGTTCTTTTGACTTTAAAATGTGTTGCATAGCAATCGGATGATTTGCCGCTGGATTTGCTCCAAAAATTATTATAGCTTTTGAGTTTTGCATGTCACCTAGATGATTTGTCATAGCTCCATAACCCCATGTATTTGCCACACCGGCAACTGTTGGACTATGTCAAATTCTAGCTTGGTGATCTATGTTGTTTGTTCCAAACATAGCTGCGAACTTTCTTATATAATAAGCTTGTTCGTTACTACATTTTGCAGATCCTAAAAACTGAACTGCATCCGCACCATATTTTTCTCTGATGCCAATAAGTTGATCTGAAATTTGGCTCATCGCCTTGTCCCAGTCAAGTCTTGCCCATTTGCCATTTACTTTGACAGTTGGATATTTTAGTCTGTTTGTACCTCTAACTTTATCAATCATATCGGCACCTTTACAACAGTGGCCTCCGTGACTAATTGGGTGATCATGAGCTACCTCTTGACGAACCCACACATTGTTTTGAACTTCAGCTATAACTCCACAACCTACTGAACAGTGCGTACAAATGGTCTTAATGAGTTTTGAACCAGGATAAGGATTTCTAATCTCATCCTTGGTCGCTCCTCTTAAGACGCTATTGCTAGCAAATGCAGAAGTTGCTGTTGTAACTGTTGCAAGTGAAGCCATTTTCATGAAACTTCTTCTTCCAAAGCTTTTAAGCATTTTCATCTTATTCTTCCTTCTTTTTTTATTTATATATTAAAACGAACAAGTTCGTTTTAATAGGAGAGACTAAAGTCCCTTCCAACCCCCTGAAGCTACGAAAAATGAGTTTTTCGAGAGTTGTAAGGTGTTACTTTGCCGCTTGGTAAAACTCTTCCCAAGCTTGAGTTTTTGTATACAAAATCTCTTTTTTATTTGAGTTACCAGTAACAACACCATTTCCCTTGTTATCACTGTTGCCTCTGTGACCTCTGTGCTGACCTTCTGTAGTAGCAGCAACTGCAACTACTGATGTAGCAAGAACTGAAGCGGCAATTCCAGCACGCTTTAGAAAATCTCTTCTCTTTAATATCTCATCAGACATATTCACTCCTCTTCTTATTTGTGGTTAAAAGCCACCTTAAAAGTTCCAAATAAACTCTTAAGGAGGCTTTTATACCTCCTTAATTAAGCTGCTTTGATTTTTGTAACATCTAAGTAGGCTCTCTCAAAATTACAAAAGTTACCTAAAATTGCTCCAACATTGGAGTAGATTTTTGTTTCGCTTGACATCATTTTGTAGGCTATCTCATCGCAAAATGGGTTTATAACCGCTTCAAAAAGCTCTTTTTGTAAACTTTTATAAAGTAGTGCATCTGACTCATCTTGCATCTCTTGATCTATAAGGTAAGTAGCAAGGGTGAAAATAAAACCAAAATGGTCCTCAGGCGCACTAAATGAACTCTCATCTTTTCTAATCTTAGTCCTAGCTAAGATATCTCTAACCTTTAAAAGCATCATCCCGCCTTCTCTTTGTTCATAATAGTAAGATGCACTAAGAGAGATAAAAGATGAAAATGGAACCAAAAATAGTTCTTGATACTCAACATATATATCCTCATCAGAGCCACTTTCTAAGTTTTGGACAATAACGCGAGCCGCCTCACTTACATCATCATCAAAAGAGTTTTGCTCTAGCAGCTTTAGAGACTTTTTAATCTCTTTTACTTCACTCTTAGCGTGATTTTCTACAAAGAGTAGAGAGAGTAGGTTATATATAAAGAGTCTTGCTTTGTCTATTTCTTGGTTACGCATTTAGTAGTCCTTCTTTTATCATTAGTTTTGGTTTACAGTTTTCACAACAGTAGAGTGTTCTTTGTTTTACTGGGCTTGCAAGGGCAAAGATAGGCCCCATCATCGCAGCTATCTTCTCTACTGACTTTGTAGTTGCAAACTCTACTCCACACTCAACACAGGCAAAGAGAGTATCTTTTGCTAAAGTCGTCTCTTTAAACCACGCTGGTTTAAGTTCTATAATATCACGCTCTAGTGTGAGACAATCTTTCTCAGGACATGATGGCTCACAGTAACCACAAGCCGTACATAGCGATGCGTTTAGTTTTAGCTCATAAGTTTTTGGATCTGCTATTAGTGCATCTACATTACAAGCTCCAACACAAGCCAAACAAAGAGTACATTTATCCTGATCTACCTTTACTTTAGCGTAGTGAACGTGCTCGCCTGTAGTTACAACTCCTAAATCATCGTCACCTATCATATGTCTAAGACGGAGTGAAAAAACTTCTCGTTTTCTAGAGCCTATTTCGTTATAGGAGTATCTTGAATTTTCTATAAATTCAGCTTTGTCCATGGCATCTTCGAGCTCTTCTTTGTTAGCTGCAACTAAGATGGCATCTTTGTTGTATTTTTTTTGATAGATTTGATTTAGTATTGAGATGGAATCTTTTACACCCTTAGATAAAAAGTCTGAGTAGAAGATTACTTGAGAGCCAGACTCTTGAAGTAGAGTTAAAAATGTTGACTCATGTAAAAACTTCTCACCCTCTATCTTAAGAGGTAAAACATCCTCTTTTAAATCTATCTCTAAAGATTTAAGATCCATGATTTTAGGAACAACTAGAGGAGTGTGATAACGAAAGTGTTTAGCCATCTCATAGATGCTCTCTCTAGTAGTTGGTGCATAGTCAAGTGCGCCAGCAGGACAAACTGAGATACAGCCACCACAACCATGACAATCTATTTGTGAAAATTTTAGATGCTTACTCTCATCAATTTTAATGATGGCTACAGTTGGACAGACCTCTTCACACTTAGAACAAACTTCTTCTCGTCTCTCATGGTACTGACAGATATTTTGATCATAAATCGTAAACTTTTTGTAGTCATAGTTTGTAAGGTTTTCTCTTAAAGTTGCAAGTGTTGCATCTATGGAACTCTCTTGTGGATCAAAGACTCCGCTTCTCTCTTTTTTTCTTTTGTCGCGATCAAACCAGACTACTTGAGAGACTTTAAGCGTAGCATCTTTAAATGTGTCATTTACAACCGCATTCAAAGCTCCAATATGTCCATCTATAGACTT
>JAVEST010000134.1:0-4778 GCA_034006465.1 Sulfurimonas sp.
AAAAAATCAAAGCTTTAGTGCCATAGCGGCTAGCGTAGATAAATGGACTTTGTTCATTTATCGTTCAAATAAATGGTACGCCCGATAGGATTCGAACCTATAACCCTCGGAGCCGAAATCCGAAACTCTATCCAGTTGAGCCACGGACGCAACTATATATTTTGTTTATTTAATAAGTTTTTATATTTAAAATGGTGGGGTGAGATACGGGATTCGAACCCGCGACCCCCGGCACCACAAACCAGTGCTCTAACCAACTGAGCTAATCTCACCATATTTTCATAGACATAAAAGTGGTCGGGGTGAAAGGACTCGAACCTTCGGCCCCCTGGTCCCAAACCAGGTACTCTAACCATACTGAGCTACACCCCGACACTTGTACACTAACCAAGCCAGTAGCTGATTAATGAGGCGAAATTATAGTCAATAACTTTTGAAATGTCAATACTTTTAGCTCATTTCTTTTATATACTTAGTTTTTTAAGTATAATTGTCTACTTTTAAAGGGTTTTGTACATATGAAAATAGCAAGATTTAGTAGGTTAGGTTTTATACTAGCAGCTGCCGGAAGTGCTGTTGGACTTGGGAATATTTGGAAGTTTCCATATATTGCAGGTGAAAATGGTGGTGGGGCATTTGTTCTTATATACTTAGTTACTGTTTTACTCATCGGGTTTTCTATACTTATAGCTGAGATGCTTATTGGTTACATAGGGAGAAAGGATGGGATAAGCTGTTTTGAGTCTCTAGCACCAAAGCATAAAAACATCTGGAAGTTTGCTGGTTTTCAAAGTGTTACAGGACTTTTTATCATGTCCTTTTACTCAGTAGTTATTGGCTGGATATTTAATTATATCGTGACCTCTACAACTTCTCTTCCCTCATCCATACAAGAGGCAGAAGCCACATTTACCACTATGCTTCACTCAGATATTTCAACTCAACTTTTTTATCATACTTTGACATTTTTACTAATCACTTTCATTTTAACAAAAGGGATCAAAGGTGGTATTCAAAGACTAAACTTTGTACTAATGCCAACACTTGTGATTATCCTTTTAGGGATGTTTGCCTACGCCCTCACCCTTGATGCTTTTTCTCAATCTTTAGAGTTTATGTTCGCTCCAAAGTGGGAGAAAATAAACTCTGGTGTATTTATCACAGCCATAGGTCATGCCTTTTTTACCCTCTCCCTTGGTATGGGAGCCATCCTAACCTACTCTGCATCTATGCCAAAAAACTCAAATCTTGTTCAAAATGCCCTTTGGATAACAATTTTAGACACCCTTATAGCCATAGTTGCAGGTCTGATGCTTTTTACATTTTTATATGAGTATGGCTCAAGCCCTGCCAAAGGTCCTGGTTTAGTCTTTATCTCTTTGCCTACTGTTTTTTATGAGATGGGCATCATCGGTAACTTTTTTGCAGTTTTGTTTTTTATAGCTCTTGCTTTTGCAGGTTTAACATCTGCTGTCTCCTTAGTAGAACCTATGATAGAGTACTTCATAAATAGGTTTAAGTGGAGTAGGTTAAGAGCATCTATATATATGGGACTATTTTTTTACCTACTTGGCATAGTCGCGCTTTTATCAAATACAGATGCTTACAAAGAGTTACTTAGCTTTGGAAGCAAAAACTTTTTTGACTGGATAGACTTTTTTACAGCATCTGTTATGCTACCTTTAGCTGGGCTTATCATGGCTCTTTTTGTCGGCTTTGCAGTTGAGAAACAGAGGGTAAAATCTGTTGTAAAGCATCATTTTGGTGCTCTTGCCTTTAGCATCTGGTACTTTTCACTACGTTATATAACACCTGTTGCTATGATACTGCTTTTACTTTCTTTACTGGAGATTATTTAATGAAAAATGACTTTGAACAAAAATGCAAACAAATCCTTATAGATGAGGGAATAGCTGAGAGTTCTACTATAGATTTTGTGGTAAATGAGGAAGTTCACACTCTCTCATTCGCTTACATTATAGAGACTTTTATGAGTGCATCTGAGGATTCTAGGCTTATGTTTTATGAAGCGATGAAAAAATCTGTTGATGCTAAAGATATGGGAGTAGATAGATTTTTCGAAGGGATGGGACAACTTCTGCTAATGACTCATCTCTCTAAGAAAATCGAGCTTTAAGAAGAAGTAAGTTGAGCATTTGTTATAATTAAAACATGACAGTATTTAACAAATATATAGTGCTTAGCGCTTTTTTTATAGCCTCACTTTTGACTTCTTTTTATTTTATAGATGTTTTTAATGAAAAAAACATAGAACTTCAAAAACAGATCCTTATAAAACAAGCTCAAACACACTTTAAAGACCAAGTAAACACTAGAGTCTGGAATGCAAGTTATGGCGGGGTTTATGCCATACCAAAAGAGGGTCAAAAACCAAACCCATTTCTTAAAGACAATATTTTAAAGGTTGATGAAAACCTTACTCTTATAAAGATAAATCCTGCATGGATGTCTAGGCAGCTCTCTGAAATCTCCAACATAGATGGCTTTCGTTTTCGTATAACAAGCCTTAAGCTTATAAACCCAGACAACAAAGCTACTCCATTTGAGGAGAGAGCGCTCCACTATTTCGATGAAACAGATGAAAAAGAGTATTACGAAGTTGGCAAGGACTCAGAGTTTAACTATATGGGTGCGCTTGTTACAACTAACTACTGCCTTCCTTGCCATAAACATCAAGGCTATAAACTAGGTGATGTTAGAGGTGGGATAAGTGTTAGCTTAGACTCTACTGAGTACCTTGCTGTTACTTCCTCTATGAAAATTAGAGTAGTTTTGTTAAAAATATTTGTAATCATCTTTCTCTTTAGTATAGTTTTACTAATTTTTAAACAACTAAGATATAGTCAAAAGCTCCAAGATGAAGTAACCCATAGAACAAAAGAGATAGAATCTACCAAACAACTCTTACAAAAGATTATCGATGCAGACCCTAGTTTTATGGTTCTTGCAGATGGCGAGCAAGTTATTTATGCTAACAAAACAGTACTTGATTTCACAGGCTTTGCTTCTATAGAAGAGTTTAAAGAGAGCTATGAATATATATCTGATATATTTGAAAAAGTGCAAAATAATAGCAACTTTATCCAAACATATAATAATGGTATATACTGGATAGAGTATCTTATACAAGAGCAAGATAGTAAAGCACTAAAAGTTTGTATAAAAAAAGATGATAAATATAGATACTTCAAACCTTATGCAAAAGAGGTAAAGACAGATGACAAGACACTTTATCTAATAACATTTGATGAGATAACTAACGAGTATGTCAAAATAAAAGAGCTAGAACATATGGCATCTACAGATGCTCTAACAGGTCTTTTTAATAGAAATAAACTAAATGATGTTTTAGAAAAAGAGATAGCTCTTTCACGCACAATTTCCTCATCTCTTTGTGTAATATTTTTAGATATAGATCACTTTAAAGGCGTAAATGACACCTATGGCCATGGTGTCGGGGATATGGTTCTTGTAGATTTAGCAAATATCATAACCTCTTCTATACGTACAGGAGATATAGCTGCTAGGTGGGGCGGTGAAGAGTTTATGATTACACTTCAGTCAACCACTATCGCTAATGCTGCTATGCTTGGAGAAAAATTAAGACTCAGGGTCGAAGAACACCTTTTTGAGACTGTTGGCAAGGTTACTATCTCTCTTGGTATTACAGAGTATAAACATGGTGAGAGTGAAGAGAGCTTTATAAAAAGAGTAGATGAAGCACTCTATGAAGCTAAAGAGAGAGGCAGAAATAGAGTTGCTGTTAAGTAAGCTCTCTTACTAAAGGAGTTTATTCCTTTAGTAGATCATTAAAACTGTATCATCCCATCTTATGAAGCTAAAGAGAGAGGCAGAAATAGAGTTGCTGTTAAGTAAGCTCTCTTACTAAAGGAGTTTATTCCTTTAGTAGATCATTAAAACTGTATCATCCCATCTATTGGGCTAGATGCTGTTGCGTATGGTCTTTTTGGGATTCTTCCAGAGAGATAACTCAAACGACCTGCGACAATGGCGTGTTTCATAGCCTCTGCCATAAGCATTGGATCTTGTGCACATGCAATTGCAGAGTTAGTTAAAACTCCATGAGCACCTAGCTCCATCGCATAGACTGCATCTGATGCACAACCAATCCCTGCATCTACTATCACTGGTACACTTACCGCTTCACGTATAAATACAATGTTATAAGGGTTTTGAATCCCAAGCCCACTTCCTATAGGAGCAGCAAGGGGCATAATAGCGTGAGCACCTGCATCTTCGAGTCTTTTAGCCATGATGGGATCATCAGAAGTGTACGCCATGATGGTAAAACCATCTTCTGCTAAGATTTTACAAGCTTTTATAGTCTCTAAAACATCAGGATAGAGAGTCTTTTGTGTATCGCCGATAACTTCAAGTTTTATAAGATCTATCCCAGTAGCCTCACGAGTGAGTCTAAAAGTTGTGATAGCCTCCTCGGCAGTTACACATCCAGCAGAGTTTGGTAGGAACTTTACATTTGTTCCAGCAAAAGTATCACGCAGATTCTCTTGGTCTGGGTTTGTGATATTTAGACGGCGAACTGCTACAGTGATAAGCTGGCTCCCAGATGCTAAAGTTGCTAGTTTTGTAGTCTCAAAATCTTTATACTTTCCACTCCCCACAATAAGGCGAGAACCTAACTCATACTTTCCGATTTTTAAAATATTGTCCATAATTATTGTTTCCTTAATTTTACTTTGTAAAATGAAGGTAACCCTTCATCTGTTTTGTCACGC
>JAVEST010000009.1:0-30473 GCA_034006465.1 Sulfurimonas sp.
TTCAATTTCAGCTCTTTTATGAAGATTCCATCTACTTTTATAAAATCAAAATTCATGCTTGTAAGCTTACTAAAGTTTGAGTCATTAGCGCCAAAATCATCTATGGCTATTTTAAAGCCCATCTCTCTTAGAGCATCTAGCTCCTTAATAATTTTACTATGGCTTTTTACAAGAGTGACGCTCTCTTTTATCTCAAAGATAACCCTTGAGGCATCTATTTTATAAAACTCCAATTTTTCTTTTAAAAACTTACAAAGATAACCATCGAGCAAATCTCTCTCTGTGATGTTTATAGAAAATTCATACTCTTTGTTTCTAAAAAAATCAAAACTTTTGTTTATCATAATCTTTGTTATAGAGGTAATGAATCCAAGCTTTTTGGCTGATTTTATAAAATATTCTGGCAGTATGACTCCTTCCTCCGTCACCCCGCGGGCTAAAACTTCATACTTTTTTATTTCCTTGGTATTCATATCTACGATAGGCTGGAAATATGGCTCTATCATATCTTGCATAACGAGTTCTCTAGTTATTTTAAGATACTCTATCGCTTCTTTTTCATTTTTAAAAGAGCTGTTATGTTCATCAAATATCTCATAATTTCTGCTTCCTAAGTCCTTGGATCTATCTAGTGCATATTCGCTATTTATAAGGGTCTGTGCTGCATTTTCTTTTCTTTTTGAGATGCCGACACTAAAAGTAACATGAAGTTCTACCTCATCGATTTTTACATTTTTATTGTCAAAAAACGCAACTATTTGCGCACAGTAATCATGTACATCTTGTAGTGAGCTCTCTCGAAGCAATATAACAAATCTATCTGACTCTACCTTGTATAGTTTGGCTTTTTTATTGATATGATGTTTTAATATTTTGGCTGTCTTTGATAAAACTTGGTTAGAGAAAGCTTTGCCATACTCCTTGTTAATGGCTGAGAAGTTAGAGATATCCAAAAGAAGAAGATAGTCATACCCTCTCTCAAGCATATCAACTTGGAGTTTTTGAGCATTTGGCAACTCCGTATAATACTCTTGGTAGCACATACGCCTTAACTCTAGCGTTTTTTCCTCTACTTTTTGCTCAAGATTGTTTTTATACTCTTGTAAAGATTTCTCTAGCATAATCTTCTTTACTACATTAGATATGATGTTATAAAACTGCTCAAGCTCTATAGGTTTGAGTATATATCCATCTACTCCATACTTTATGCTCTGTATAAAGTAGTCTTTATCGTCATGGGCAGAGAGTATCAAGATGGGAATATGTGAATCAACAAGCCTTATCTTTTGGATGAGTTCTAGTCCATTTAATCTTGGCATATTTATATCTGTGATGATTAAGTCATACTCTTTTAGTTCTGTTTTTGCATAAGCTTGTTCGCCATCTACCGCTGTATCAATCTTTAGAAAAAAAGTCTCTAAGAAGTTTAGAGTAGCTTCTCTAGCTGTTTTATCATCTTCAACATAGAGTAAATTTAGCTTCTTTGTGCTCTTTATCAACTGGGCAAATTGCTCTTTATCCATAAAACTATCCCTTAGTTAATTTAAGTTCTTGTGCATTCTAACTTATAAAAACAAAATTATGATTTAAATGAGGCATCAAGAGTTTTCACTCAAACTTAATTCTATTTGACTACAATTAGACAAAAATTAACCTAAAAGATATTAACACAACATGCAACCAAAAGGTTTTGGAAGATACTACTTCTCATTAGCATCCATACAAGCACACGCTTCAGAGCAAAAACTCTTAGCATCCTTTGCATCTGCATCTACACTAGATGGTAAACCACTAACTATAAAAATAACCTCTCCGCCCTCTTCTTAATTTTCAAATAACTGGGCGCTCTGAGCAAACGTTAAGTTGGATCCTAAATCAAGTTCAGGATGACGCGTGTCCCGTCATTTTGTGCTTGCACGGAATCTAGTTTATAAGTCAATCAGAGCGTCCAACTATAAACAAATCTAAAACAATTATTGAAATTAAGGAAACTATCTCACATGAAAAAAGATATAAAATTATCATTAATCCTTGTCGCTCTTATAAGCTCACTCCAAGCTGAGACTTCAGATGCCATAGTCTTAAGCCCACTTAGCGTTACTTCAACTGCCATTAAAACAGATGAGCTAAAATCAACTGATGCAGTAGAAATCTACACGCAAAAAGATATAGAAGAAGCTCACTCTCAAAATATTTATGAGTTTTTAAACTCTCAAACATCTGTCACAGCAACTCCGAGTTATGGAAATCCATTTACTCAAAAACTAGATATGAGAGGCTTTGGTAACAGTGGCTATCAAAATATAGTAGTAACTATAAATGGTCGCAAGTTAAACAACATAGATAGCGTACCTCAACTACTCTCTTCTATCTCGCCATCATCTGTTAGTCGCATTGAGATTATAAAATCTAGCGGTATAGTTTTAGGTGGAGATGGTGCAAATGCTGGTGTTATAAATATTATTACAAAACAAAACAACGATAAAGAGGTCTCTTTTTATCTAGGATCTTATGGTGTGGCAGATGCTTCTTTTTATGTTGGTCATAAAGATGAGAAACTCTCAGTCTCAGCAAGTGGCGAAGCACAAAAAAACAATGGCATAAGAGAGATAGACAGCGATGGAAATAGAGATAAAAATAAATTCTCAACAGGAAGCATAAGCCTTGCTTATCAGGTATTCGACGAGCTAGAGTTAAGCTTTGGTGCTAGTTTTGTAAGAACAGATGTCTTCTACGCTGGAGCTATGACAAAGGATGAATATGAAAACAATCCGATGCAAAAAGGTTATGGAGGAATCTCTCATCAAAAGTACGATAGTAATGCTCTAGATGCAGGGATAAAGTACTTTATAAATGACAAAATCTCACTAAACCTAAGTGCTTCACAAGAGAAAAAAGAGTCCATCTATCTGCCTCCTTCTTGGCCATATGAAGCAGATTATGAGTATAAGTCTCTCTTGGCATCTATAGATTATGTTAATGATGCTCTATCTCTTAAAGTCGGTGTTGATGGATTTAATGGCGATAGAAAAAGCTCAGATGACACAACTAGCAAAAACAACAAATCTGCCTACATTATGGCTAACTACAGACTAGGAAACTCAAGTTTTAAAGCAGGTTATAGGCTTGAAAATGTAGAGTATGTTTATGATAGCCATCTGGCTCACCTAAAGCAAGATGACAATCTTTATGGCGTCGAACTTGGTTATAACTACCTTATAGATGAACAAAGTTCCATTTTTGCAAACTACACACACTCTTTTTTAGCTCCTGATATAGATAGATTTTTCGCAACAACTTATCCCCCACCGTCATTTACACCTACTGTAAGTTTTAATGGTTTTATAAAACCCTCAAAAGTTGATACTTACTCCCTAGGATATAACAACATCATTAAGAGCAATAAGTTTAAAATCTCTCTCTATTATGCTGATGTAAAAAATGAGATTTATATGCAACCGATTACTTTTAAAAATACAAATATAGACAAATCATATAAGTATGGAGTTGATTTGTACGACAAATATATGCTTAGTCCAGAGTTTAGCATAGCACTAAATTATAACTATGTTAAAGCCATCATAGACAAAGAAAAAGAGGGAGGGAGTGACTACTCAGGCAATAAACTACCAGGTGTGTCAAACCACAACGTAAAAGCTACGCTTGGCTACACTCCAAACAAGGCTACAACCATATTCCTAACTCAGAGTTACCGCTCAAAAGCTTACGCCGCTGATGATTTTAACAACAACTTCTCTCAAAAGCAAGATGCATTTATGAGTACCGACATCTCTATAACTTACGCAAAAGAGTCTTGGGAAGTTTTTGCTAAAATAAACAATCTCTTTAACCAAAAAAATGGTTTGTGGATATATGATAACGCCATCTACCCTGTAGATTTTACAACAACAGCTTTGGCTGGATTTAAGTTAAAATACTAAAAAAGGAGAAGCTCATCAAGGCTACTGTATTAACCCTGTTTATCTCTTGGAAGTGGGACTTCAGTCCCGCAAAATGGGCGAGGCTAAAGCCTCACTTCCTAGTTATTTAAATATGAAAATATCATTACTTATACTATTATTGCTCTTAACTTTAAATGCAAAAGAGAGACTTGTCTCTCTTAGTCCTTCCATCACAGAGATAGTCTATGCACTTCAAAAAGGCGATGAACTTGTTGGAACCTCTAGCTACTCGCTTTATCCAAAAGAGGCAGAAAAACTACCTATTGTTGGAGACTACTCAAGCCCACATATAGAGAAAATCTTAGAGTTAAATCCTAGTATAGTCATAGGAGAAGATTTCAACCAAGAGACACAAGAGAAGCTAAAACACTTTGGTATAACAACACTAACATTAAGATTAAAAACTATAACAGATATAAAAAACTCCATAGATAGATTAGCTAGAGCCATAGACTCAAAAGAGGCACAAAAACTCATACAAAATATAGATGATGCGATAAAAGATGCTTATAAAAACTCAACTCCACACAGTGTTATGATAGTTTACGGGCTAAAAGAGGATTTAAGTTCAGCTACTTATGTAGCAGGAAGAGATATCTTTTTTGATGACATCATAAAACTATGTGCTAACACTAACGCTTACACAGCTAACTCAAACAAACAGCCAGTTCTTAGTTATGAAAATATCATAGCGCTTAATCCAGATCAGATCATCATCCTACACTCTCATGCGACTGAGTCAGGAGTAGATGCAAAAAAAGCTCTGCAAGCGTGGCATAAACTCCCAACAAATGCATCAAGGAACAAAAATATTAGTATTGTAGATGATAACTATCTCCACATCCCATCGCATCGCATTGCGCTTACTATTAAAAAACTCTCAGATGAGATGCGAAGCTATAACACGAGACAAAGATGATAAAACTAGACTCACTTAAGATAAGTTACCAAGATAGAGTCATACTAGAAGATATATCTCTCTGCATCACTGGGCATCTAAATATTTTAGGGGCAAATGGTAGCGGAAAAAGCACTCTTGCGAGGGCTATTTGTGGGCTTATCCAGTATGATGGAGCCATCAGCATTGATGGGAAAAACATTCAAGAACTATCTCTAAAACAAAGAGCAAAACTACTAACTTACATACCTACAAAACTAGAGGTTTATGATGAGTTTGTAAGTGTAGAAGAGTTTGTGCTATTAGGTAGATTTGCTTATAAGAAAAGTTTTTTTGACTACAGTGACAAAGATAAAAAGATAGCAAAAAACACCCTAGAGTTTTTAAATATCTCTCATCTTGCATCTCACACTCTAAGTTCACTTAGTTCTGGCGAAGCACAGCTTGTCTCTTTAGCATCTGCACTTGTTGCGCAGAGCAAAATCATCATCCTTGATGAGCCAACTGCAAACCTAGATCCAAAAAACGCAAAAACTATAGCCAAACACATAAAAGGCTTAAAAGAGTACCATCAAGTCATACTAATCACACATGATTTAGAACTTGCTTCTTTCATTAACTCACCAACACTTTTTTTAAAAAACAGAGATGCCTCTTACTTTGAGAAATATGATGATTTTTATAATGAAGCGAAACTAGAAGAGCTTTACGATGCCACATTTGATGGTTTGGCGGTGCGGTATGATTAGGTTTTTTATCTGGATTTTTTTGCTTTTTGTACTTTTAGCATCTGGATTTATTGGCGCTATCTATCTTGATGCTAGGGAAGTCTTTACAAATGGTACACTTGCAAACTCTATCTTTTTTGAGCTAAGACTCCCACGTGTTATCTTCGCTTTTACAGCTGGAGCCATACTTGCTCTTTGTGGACTTTTGTACCAATCTCTCTTTAGAAACGCTCTTATGACACCCTACACTCTTGGAGTCTCAAGCGGAGCAATTTTAGGAGCTGGGATTGCCATAAAACTGGGGCTTGGAAGCTTAGCTTTTGGCATCGCCTCCATCAGTCTCTTTGGGTTTTTTGGGGCGATGTTAAGTGTGTTTTTGCTTCTATATTTAGCACGATTTTTAAAGCACTCTCACTTTGAATCACTCTTGCTTCTAGGAATAGCTCTCTCACTCTTTTA
Source organism: Sulfurimonas sp. (assembly GCA_034006465.1). GTDB lineage: Bacteria > Campylobacterota > Campylobacteria > Campylobacterales > Sulfurimonadaceae > Sulfurimonas. Next base: position 6,048 of record JAVEST010000009.1, read on the forward strand.
CACATCTGCACTTATGATAATTTTTTATCTTGGAAGTGCCATGCAAAACGACATGCTTCTACGCTTTAGCATGGGTTCGCTCTCCATCATCGGCTGGCATCATCCCATAACTCTTAGCATTATAGCTCTGCTTTTGTTTATCACTATCTTTCTTTACAGACATGAGTTGCAGCTCCTTAGCATCTCAGATGATGGCGCAAAACTTAGAGGAGTTGAGACTAAAAAAGTTACACTTTTACTTCTTTTAGTCTCATCTTTTGCTATTGGTGTTCTTGTGAGTGTAAGTGGCCCTATAGGTTTTGTAGGGCTTATAGTCCCTCATATAGTTGCAAAACTACACCGTGAACCAGTAAGCAAACGCATAACAAAAACAGCTCTCTTTGGAGGTTTTTTCTTAGTTTTTTGTGACACTATAACAAGAGCCATTCCAACTCAAAGCGAGCTACCTATTGGCATCATTACAGCACTAATTGGTGGACCATTTTTTATATATCTCATTATTAGCAGAAGTAAGAGTTAGCGCCTTAAAACTTCTAAACTTATAGTTGTTGAGTGAACAATTTCGTCACATCTGATGCCATCAGCTTTTTGGGAGTAAGATGCGGTAATCTTTTGTAAACCATCTTGTTTCATCTCAATGCTTGCATTTCCATATCTGTCACTCTTAGCCACAAGTTTTTTGTTGTATGTAATGCTAATACCAGCTTTAGGCCTCCCAAAAGAGCTAACTAAAAACCTAACTCTATCGCCTACTTTTACCCTTTTCAATGGCACACTTAAAGAGATTTCAAAAGGAGCGTTGAAGAGTTTTGTTGCATCGTTTTTATACATCTTTTTGATAGACTCAACACTCTCAAAACTACTAAGTGGTATCTTTGTTTTGTCTTTTGGGAGTTTTTTTGTTCCAAATGGAGTCTTTGTATAGTATGCTCGTTTGAGTTGTACAAAAATTGCATCACAATCATCTCTGAGTTTTTTATCTTCTAGCTCAAAAATTTCACTGCCCTTTAAGCAAGAGAGCTTTGCTATCTCATCTTGTTTTAATTTTTTAGCTTTTAGAGAAGCTTCTTGTAAAATCTTTTGCCCATAATACAGAGCCGCTATATCATCTATCCAAATCTCTTCAGCCATAAGAGTGCTACAAAAAACTAAAATCGCTAATATTTTTTTATTCATGGTGCCATTATCTCTTTTTTGTTATAAATTTAAGTATAAAATAATAATTGAATGCTCTGAAGAATTATTGAGTTAGATCCAAATCAAGTTCAGGATGACTCGTCCCGTCATTTAGTACTTGAGGCGGAATCTAGTTTATAGATTAATCAGATCGTTCAATTATAGCAATTTTAAGACCTATACTTACTAAAGAACTCTGCTCATAAAATGACAAAATGTAAATGTGCTACAATTACGACTTATCACAAATATGGGATTTTATAGCGACTAGTAAAGATTCTTTAAGTACTTTTTCTGCTATAATTTACAAAATCAACAATTCCTAGGACGTCATAATGCTAAAAACGGTTAAATCGAAAGTTATTACTTCTATTGTTGGTCTAAGTATTCTTGGACTATTTGGCATAACTTACTACTTATCTTCAACCCTCCAACAACTATCAGAAAAAACTGCGAAAGAATCACTTGCAATGTTAAGCGAATCAATACTGCAAACTATGACTAGTAGCATGATGATGGGCGATCCTAAGATTGTTGAAGATGCTATCGATGATGCAAGAAATATAGAGGGTATAGAGAGCCTTATAGTTTCCAAATCACAAGCGGTAATAGACATCTACTCTCCAGGTGAAGAGTTTACTAAAGATGCGACTATTAGAGAAGTTATTAGCAGTAAAAGCAACAAAGTTATAGAAAAAAATGAAAACGGACATCATACTATTCGTCTTATAAAACCTGTTATAGCTGAGCAAAAATGTCTATCTTGCCACTATAACATTGAAGAGGGTTATGTTCTTGGTGCGGTTGACCTAGTTGTCTCACTTGACAAAAACGATGAACAAAATGCTGCTACAGAAGCTACTCTGTTGGTTGCGCTTATCATAGGTGCTATTTTATTTACAATTGCAGCGAGCATATTTTTTACAAGAGAGATTTTTGGGCCACTCTCAAACTTAAAAGAACGCATCTCTGAACTTGTTGGTGGAGATAAAGATCTAACAAAAAGGCTGATCCATAGAAATGAAGATGAGTTTGGGGAGACTGCAGACGAGGTTAACAAGTTTATAGAGATGGTTCAAACTACCATCAATGAGATAAAATCTCTTGGTGAGAAAAACACTTCTATCGCATCTGAGATTGAGCAGTCTAGCCATGTAATCCGAGAGAGTACAGCTCAAGAGAGAGCCATTGTTGCTAACACAAATACAAAAAGTCTATCTATTAAAGATCTTCTTATTGAAAATATGCGAGCTTCAGAAGAGACTCAAAAAAATGTTAAAGAAGCACATAATGAGCTTGGGACGGCTAGAGACTCTTTAGCAATCCTTGGTAAAGAAGTAAGTGCTTTTGTTGAGACAGAAAATGAACTCTCAAGCGAACTTGTAGGACTTCGTAACGATGCTGACCAAGTAAAAAATGTACTAAATGTTATAAAAGATATAGCTGAACAAACAAACTTGCTAGCTCTTAACGCTGCTATTGAAGCTGCTCGTGCAGGTGCACATGGACGCGGTTTTGCCGTAGTTGCAGATGAAGTCCGTAAGCTTGCTGAGAGAACTCAAAAGTCACTAACAGAGATAGATATTAGCGTTGGAACTATCGTTCAGTCCATCAATGATGTAAGTGATAAGATGACTGTAAATGCAAAGAGCATAGAGTCTCTTCTTAGCATCTCTAATGAGGTTGAACAAAAAATCTCAACAACATCTGAGGCGATTGATACATCAACTAAAGTTGCAGATAGATCAGCTCGTGACACTATAGTTATATCAAAAAGCGTTGAAGAGATTATAGAAGAGATTCATAAGATAGATGTCCTCTCAACTGCAAATAACACTAGCATCCTAAGCATAGAAAACGACTTAGAAAAATTAGTAAAAATAGCTCACTCTCTACAATCTACAATAGACCAATTCAAAAGTTAAACCTCTTAAAGCCCTAGTTTGCTAGGGCTTATGAAGTTTTAATATCACATCAAATTAGTTTTAGAGCAAGATAGCAAAAACTTAGCTTCTTCTTTTTCCTCTATATGACTTTCCTGTATAGTTCTTCTTAAAACATGTTTGGCAAATATTGTACTTAGAGTTTTTTGGCAGTGTAGCTGAGCACATTCTACAGTTTTGTACAAAGTGGGTCTGTTGCAATGACTCTTCTATATATCTATTTAGTATGCCTCTTGTTTTGCGAGCTAGCTGGGCATCTATAAAGTACTCCTCAAAGCGGTAACTAAGCCACAAGTAAAGTGATATCTCTTTTACCATATCTTCGGCTATTAAAAGCTCTTGTGCTGTAATTGCAAAAGAATCACTTAGTTGTGGAGGCGTGTAGGCAACTGGGAGCTTTTTCTCTAGCGCTAAGATATAGCCCTCAAAAGCTGAGATGATATAGGGAGACTTAAGAGTAAGTGGCGCACAAGAGAGGTGGTACTTTGTAGCGATATCCAAATCGTAGGCATCTACTATAAAAGCTGCTTCGAGCATATCGTCTAAGTTGTAAGCTCGAAAGGGGCCATTAAACTCCATATTTTTTACAAAAAACTTTAAAATCTCACTAAGTGAGCTCTCTTCTAGGATGTGTGAAACTAGCTTTATATGCTCTAGATTTGCCATCACATTAAAAGGTATGCTTATCTCTTTTGCTTTTTTGTGAAAGTTTTTACTTATGATATTTAGAGTTTCCACATTTAGAGCTCCTACAAAACCCTCTTCATTTAAGCCATATCTTCCAGCTCTCCCTGAGATTTGCTGCACCTCTGAGGCTACAAGATTTCTATCATTTACCCCATCAAACTTTGTTGCTTTTGAAAAGAGTATGGTCTTGATTGGAAGATTCATTCCCATAGCTATGGCATCTGTAGCTATAAGAAGCTGAGTCTCTTTGGCTCTAAATCTACGAGCTTCTTCTCGTCTAACTTCAGGAGAGAGATTGCCATATACAACGCTTACACTAAAGGTGTTTGAGAACTCCTGTTTTAGTCTTAGCACATCTCTTCTACTAAAAGCGATGATGGCAGTTGCGGCTTCTACATCCTTTGGATGTGTTGGAGTCTCAAGGAGTGTTAGAGGATTTTTTCTCTCAAACTCAACAATCTCAAGCTCCTCGCCCAAGTACTCAGCTAGTGCAATAATTGCAGCTTTAGCATTTGATGAGCCTGTCATAATAATCTCTTTTGCAGGTGCTCCGATGATAGCATTAGCCCACGCCCAACCACGGTCACGATCTCCTATCATCTGCACTTCATCTATAACGCAGACATCAACATCGACATCAAAGTTTAGCATCTCAATGGTAGAGCTTATATGAGTAGCATCTGCATCTAAAATCTGCTCCTCTCCTGTTATAAGAGATGCGCTAATACCATCAGCTTTTAAGCCCTCATAACCCTCTAATGCTAGCAGTCTTAGCGGTGCAAGATAGTATCCAGTATCTGCAACTTCGAGCTTTTTCATAGCAGTATATGTTTTTCCACTATTGGTTGGCCCTATGTGAAGAGTTAGCTTTCTTCTCATCGCTCTAGCCATTGGAAAGAGGTTTTTAAAATCACGGATAGTTTGTGCTAGCAGTGCTTGTCTTTGCATCTTAACTATCTCATCATGAGTAGAGCTTATAAAAGCTCTAAGTGTTTTTCTCGCCGTTTTTGGGTTAAGATTTAGCGAACCATCAAGTCTTTCAAGCAGATCTGCATAGACTCTTTTATGTAGCTCTTCTTCAGAGAGGTTTAACAGAGATGCATAATCTTTACACTCTTGGATTAAGAATTTTAGAGAGTTTAAAAAATCATCTTCTTGATGGGCTGCGGCATCTTTTATTATCTGGCTAAAGTCAAGTTTTTTACTCTGCCAAATATCTTTTAAAAGTGAGTCTAGCTCTATATGAAGCTCAAGAGTGTAGTTATGTTTTGCATCTGAGTATGGAAGTAGAAAACTTTGTTCTACTCTAACTAAAAGCTCTTCATTGTGCAGTTCTAAGCTTACAAGATATAGCTCTTTTTCTATAATGCTCTCTAGTACTTTCTCTTTTAGTGGAGGAAAAGTTGTTTTATACTTTGGAGGAGATGCTCTAAGTGCCGTTGTAATCTCTTTTTGGCTGAGATAGAGATGCTCTTTTGGTAAGTTTTTTATAAAAAGATTTACCTCTTTTTGTTTTGCCTCTACGATGCTCTCTTTATCTTCTTCTATCTTTCTTATAATCTCTTCATCATCACTATTTTGTATATACTCATCGCTATAAGCTTTTGTATTTAGTGTCATGATTTTATGAAAACTTTGAGCATAGAGGATAAAGTGAAGCGAAGCGTTAAACTCTAGTGAGTTGTTTGTATCAAAGATGCCACCTAGTTTTTTTTGAAGTTTTGCTCTTTTTACCTCAAAGCGAATATGCTTTAGCTTTGACTCCATTTTCTCAATGGTTATTTTTTTACTTCTTATCTCTTTAAAGGCATCCCTTAAGTAAGCTGCTTCATCAGGCGAAGCATCTAGCTCATCTATAAGTGAGTCGATTTTATCTTCTCTCTCAATGTAGTGCTCTTTTGGTCTTGATGATTTATAGATTTTGTTATCTCTTGCAAAAAAGTTTAATATATCTGAGCGAAAACCTGAATCAGCCTCGCTCCAAATCATGCGGATAGCTTTTAGTAGTGTCTCTTTTGAGTGTTCTATATCATAGATGCCAAGAGTGTTAAAAAGGTCACTCAAAGTCTCGCCACTAACTCTCTCAACTCCCACATCAAAGGGGTCTCCATCAAAATAGTCTTTGATTCTCTGGTTTATTTTGGTATTTTTTTTATTTTTTTTAGCCATGTGTGATTGTAGCTTTAAATGAGTAAATACAAAAGAGTTACATCATCTTGAAATTTCATCTCTTTTAGTATCTCTTTTGTGCTATCTATAAGTTCTGGTTTTGCTATTAATTCAAATGGCGAAAAGCCTTCAAGTATGCTCTCTTCATCCTCTACAAAACCATCGCTATAAATCAAAATAGACTCATAATTTTTTATATCAACCTCACTTATCGTAACATCCTCAAAAAAATTCATAAACGGAAGGTTGTTTGCTTTAGCTTTAACTATCTGGCCATCTCTACTTCTTAGTAAAAAAGGGTACATCCCACCAGATGCAAAGCTAAGTTTTGTTGAGTCTTTATCTATCATCAACATAGTGTATGATAACTGCTCTTCATCTGCTAAAAAGGTTCTAATGGCAGGAAAAAGCTCATCTCTTAGCTCTTCTAAGTTTTTGATTTTTTTTATAAGTTGGTTAATAGTAGAAGATACTGCAAAAACACTTAGTGCTGGTGAGATGCCATGACCTTGCCCATCTATGATATACAAGAACCTTGAGCCATCATCGAGTTTATAGAGCGAGTAAAAGTCGCCACTTAGTATGTCTGAGGGTTGATATATAATATTGTGAGTCTTTGCATCAAGGGTATTTACTATCCCCATCTCTAGCTTTTTTCTAGCAATATTTTGTTGATCTATATCGTAAGAGCGAAGAGCGTTTACCTTATCATTTAACTCTTGGAGTCTTGTTATGTCGTATCTTATAGCCATATACTCAACTATCTCGCCATTGGCATCTAAGAGAGGAAAGATATGAACATCAACTGTGTAGCGATGTCCCTTTTTATGTATGTTTGTTACAACTCCGTGCCATACTTTTTTGGACTGTATTGTCTGCCAAAGCTCTTTAAAGAATGATTTTGGTGTATCTGGATTTCTAAGAATATTGTGATGATGCCCTAGTAGTTCTTCTTGCGAATACCCAGATATCTCTACAAACTTTTTATTAGCATAAGTTATGACACCATGAGTGTCTGTTTTTGACACAATGTTAGTTGCATCTACTATATGGCGATACTGTTTTAAGAGCAAATGCTCAGAAATATTTTCACTACTATTTTTTGTAACCATAAGACTATCCTAAAATCGCTTCTTTGCTATTATGACATAAAGAGCATAAGATAGGTTTATTTATAGGGCTGTCCTTTATGAGAATAAGAGTTCAGTTTCAAACTAGTGAGCAAAATCTTAGCAAGTTTGCTAATTTAAGGAAGATTACTAGCTAGAGGGGGTCTTATGTAGTAAAAAGCCGATATAATACACTTATAAAAAACAAGCAAGGTCATAATTTATGGAGATAACACCACTTCTACAATCTATTTTTGGCTTAGTTGCCATCTTAGCAATCTTAATTTTTCTACTTTTTTTACCATCTGGCAAAAAGAAAAAAGAAGTAAACGCTAAAAATTCAACTACACAACAAAGAGAAGCTCAAAAAACCGACTTACCATACCTAAGAGCAATAGTCAAAAATAAAAAGTCAACTACAAAAGAACTTGAACAGGCTTTGGCACTAGTTATCAAACATCATGGAAATATCCACCCAAAACTAGGGGCTAGACCACATCCTGATTTCGATATTTATATGGATCTGTTATTTACGATATGTAGGCATCCCAACTCAAGCAAAGATATCATCATAAACTTTGATAAAGATCTATGCAGACTAAATCCTGAGTACAAAAAAGAGATAAATGAAGCTATCACAAAAGGACTAAACTCACGAAGAGTTTAACAAAGCCCTAAAACAGCCTGTTTAAGGCTTATTTGTAACAACTTTACTATGATATAAAGCTTCTACTGTTACAAATCGGTTACAATTTTATTAGTAATAGTGCGAGGGCTGATTAGACCCTCTTTTTATTAATAAATACGAACTGTACAACAGAACATCAAAATTAATAGCACTATTACTATTTTGGAAAGCAAAACATTGTCCTTTCTAGAGAACTCCTCACCCACCCCAACCTTGCCAAAAAATTGGCAAAAAAAAAGGCTAAGACCGAAGTCTTAACCTATTCGCTCTCTATATGTCTGAGTAATCAATTCAGACGGGAGTATTTTGCTTTCACGAGAGAATTATAACACAAATTGTAAATATATGTACAAATATCTATGATATCAAGTTTCTGTTCTTACAATTTTCATCTCTCAGCAAACAAAATCCCGTCATAGTGAGGCACGAACGATAGGGACAACAACGAGCCAAAAAAGTTGTAATTTTCTACAACTTGCTTCGATCTTCAACTAGACATACATTTGCGACATTAATGTTAAAAGATAATATTGTAAGTATTAATGAATTATCTGGACTACTTGGACATCATAAAGCTAGTACAACGCTAGAGTATTATGCAAGTGTAATAGAGTCCAAAAATATTGATTTAGGTGTTAATTTTTCTTTGTATGCTGATGAAAATCTGTTACAAAACGGTTACAATAAAAAGATTAATTAACCATAAAGCCCAAAAATAAGGCGATGTAGAGGTTTGGACTAAACTCACGAAGAGTTTAGTTCTTGCCTAATCTATAAGTTTTTTCTTCTATTAGCAAATCATCAAGTATTTTCATAACTGACTTAGATGCTTTTTGAGCATTTTGGAAGTAGGTTTTAACATTCTCTGCTTCTTGTGTACAGGCACCTTCTTTAACACACTTTATAGCTTTTTGGATATTGTCATGCACCTCTTTGTGAGGCTTAGCTAGTTTAGAGTAACTCGCTGCTTTTGCAAATTTTTCTTTACCGATGCCATCTAGGTACCACTTACCAAGTCTGCACTCAGTGTCGCTAACAAACTCAGCATTTATTTTTCCATCAAAGACTGTTTTATAGCCATTTGCTTTAAAGAGTAGATGGTCTAATTTCGTTAGGACTACAAAAACTTCATAAGTTATATTTATAGTTTCTTCCTCTATCCTTCTTGAAGATAGAGTTAGAGCATCAGTTTTTTCGTGGAATATCACCATCTGATTATTTACATTTTGGCTAAGCTCTTCCATAGACTTAGAGTGCTCATGAACCTCTTGGGTATTTTGTTTTAGACTTTGAACTGTAATTTCTACTTCGCTTGTAGCTTTTTGAGTTCTCTCTGCAAGTTTACGGACTTCATCTGCGACAACTGCAAAACCACGTCCATGTTCACCTGCACGAGCAGCTTCAATAGCCGCATTTAGGGCAAGAAGATTTGTCTGATCTGAGATATCTTTTATAAGACTAATAACATCTGAGATATTTTCAACATTAGAGTTAAGTGTACTTACCTGATCAAATGTACTTGCAATATGCTCAAGCAGAGAGCTCATTGTACCCTCCATCTCCACTACATCAATAGAACACTCACTCATATTTTCTTCGTTACTGCAACTTACATTTTCTATATCTTCTAAAGAAGAGAGATTGTCCGTTAAATTTGACTGTATCTCTTTTAAATCTTCTTCACATGAGTTTGTCAATCCTGTAGTTAGCGCTCTTATGAGGTCATTCATAACCTCATTTTCTTTATCTTTACTTATTTGTCTCTCTAGCTTCAGTACTTTATCATCAGCTTTTTGTAGCGCCTCTTTTAAGCTCTCTACTTCTAGCTCTCTAGCTCTTAAGTCTGATTCTAGCTTTTTTGTATTTTTAAAAAACATTGACAATTGCCCCATTTTTAGTTTTCTTTTGTATGAGGCATAGTACACTCGGTAACATTACAAAGACATAAAATAATAATATTTATTTATAATAGCTCTATCAATTTAACAGCACAATTCATACTGATTTTACATCTTTCTCTATATGAATCCTTCTATTAAAGTTATAAATCTTAGTTAAGTCTACAACACTCTAAATCAGACGTATCTCAAGATATCAAACATCACAATGGCTTAAGCTTATGTTTATTATAATATAAAATGTGATTATTTTAATAGTTATCGGCATTTGTTAACACTACTAAGATATCACTAAATGAATTATAATCTTTATAAGTATTATTAATAAACGACAAATTTACGATTATTTATAGGTATTATTATGACTTGAAACTAAAACTACTAAGGATACAATATGTTTTTTAATAACAGTAAAGAGTTACACTCAACTATACACCTCAGGCAAAAAGAACTAGAAGTTTCAAATGAAGAAAACGCAAGATTACAACAAATCATAGAAAAGCTTGAAAAAGAGAACTTGGCACTTAAGGAAGTTGCTCTTATGAGCAAGCTGGGCAACTCACTAACTAATGGACTTATAGATGGCTGCAATGAAGACTTAGCAGAGCTTAGAAGAAACCTTGAGGATAACTTAACTACCCTTGATTTACTTGACTCAAATGAAGATAAAAATAGAGAGTTTACACAAAAGGTTAATAAAGAACTAGAAAAACTCCATAAAACCTCAGATGAACTTCTTGGACACATTACAAGCACATTTGACCAAGTAAATATACTAAATGAAAATGTTGCTAGCATCTCAGATGTTATAACCCTTATAAAAGATATCTCAGATCAGACAAATCTTCTTGCCCTAAATGCGGCTATTGAAGCTGCTCGTGCAGGTGAGCATGGACGTGGTTTTGCAGTTGTCGCAGATGAAGTCCGTAAGCTTGCAGAGAGAACTCAAAAAGCTACAAGCGAAGTAGAAATTACAGTTCAAAGTCTAAAACAAAATACCCAAGAGGTTCATGAGCACTCTAAGTCTATGGAAGAGCTTAGTCACGAATCATTAAGTTCTATGGGTACTTTTAGCACAGAGATGCACTCACTCGCTGACAACGCATCTGCGATAGAACAGGAGAGTAAAGATATTGCAAGTTCTATCTTTATCATCCTTAGTAAGCTAGATCACCTCTTGTTTAAAACAAACGGCTATAAGGCTGTTTTTAGGGGTAAAACAGATGATGAGTTTAAAAGCGATACTGAGTGCAGACTTGGAAAGTGGTACTTTGATGGAAAAGGCAAAGAGGACTTTGGAAAATGCTCAAGCTATCAGGCACTAGCATCTCCGCATAAAGAAGTTCATGATAATATTAAAAAAGCTATTGAGTGCGTAAAAGAGGGAACTTGTGCCAAAGAGGGCGAAAATGTAATGACCTTCTTTAAAAAAGCAGAAGATGCTTCAAAGCTAGTTATCAAGCATCTTAGCTCACTTCTTGTAGAAGAAAAACTTCTAAGAAATAAAAAAGCAAAATAGTAACTCTTAACACCCCTTTAGGGAAGTGTTAAGATCTAAAGATCTCAAGTTTGTTGTTTAACTCTTCTGTCATATTGTTAAGATGCTCAGCTGCTGCTGCTATCTCTTCAACATTTCTAGCATTTGTGATGGATATCTCATTAATGGTAGATACTTTATGTGCTATATCTTCAACATTTTTACCAGTTGTCTCAAAATCATTCACTGTTTTATCGTTAGCAACCACTGCAAGATTTACTATGGAGACACTCTCATTTATCTTCATCTCAACTTCAGATGCAGAGCTAGCTAAGGCTTGAATATCTTCTGAGTTATCACTTATCTGTGTGCTTGCTTCGAGGATTGATTGTACTATTACGCTTATGCTTGCATTGATTTCTACTAATGACTTTTGAGTCCTCTCTGCAAGTTTACGGACCTCATCTGCAACAACTGCAAAACCACGTCCATGCTCACCTGCACGAGCAGCTTCTATTGCAGCATTTAGAGCAAGGAGGTTTGTCTGGTCTGCAATATCCCCTATAACTTCTAAAATATTTTTTACCTCATTTGCATCGTTTGAGAGCGTAGTCATCTTGTGTGAGAGTTCAACTTCTGTTTGTGCAGTCTCTTGAACCTTTGCGTTCATTGCTTTCATCTCATTGCGCGCCGCATTTAGGTTTTCATTTGCTCTAATTATCTCTTTTTTACTCTTTTGAGCATCTGCTATAGAAGTTTGTATCTCCTCTTTAATCTGCGATGCTCTCTGGTTTGCCTCTTGAGTAACTACAACTGACTTCTCAACATTTCCACCAACACCAAGAGCAGTAGTTGAGAGCTCATGCGCAATAGATGCATTTTCATTTGAGGAGCGCTTAGTGTTATCAATGAGATCGTGGAGTTGAAATGTAAAAGTATTAAAACTAACGGCTATATCGCGTATCTCTGTTGGCGCATCTGTATCAACTTGAATAGTTAAGTTATGCTCATTTGCAATTTTCAACATAGTATTTTTAAATTTACCAAGAGGTCTATTAATCCCTAAAGAGATAATATACCAAGCAACACCCAAGCTTGCTATAACAGCAATAACTAGGATAAAAATCATTGTAGATTTTGAGCTATTTAAGTTAGCAATGCTCTCTTGCGACATTTTTTTAGTGCCACTAAGCCCTGCGCGATTTATCTCTTCTATAACTTCAAGTGCTTCTAGGGAAGCCTTTAGAGTTTTTGTTTTGATTGCTTCAACTTGAATATTTATCTTTACAATCTCTTCAAGGTTCTTTTTATAAGAGAGTGTTGCTTCTTCAAACTCTTTAAAAGATGCTATGTTTTTTGCATTTTTTGCGCCCTGACGAAGTTTTTGAATCGGCTCTAAAACTCTATCGAACTCTTTGAGTGCTTCTTCTAAGATGCTAACATCTTTCATGGCAGTTGATCTAAAACTAGCTAAACGTAGTTCTAGGCCATTAATGAGTGCATCATAAGAAGTAAATAGTCTCTCCACGCGTAAAAGTACATCTACCTTTGTTTGTGCAGATGTTAGCATCTGAGCCTTTTGATTCTCTAGTACAGAATTCGCCTGTTTTGTGAAAATTTTTGCCTTTTCATTAAGCCCTTGTTGCATAACTTTTTTCTGAACAAAAAGTCTCTCAGCTTCATCAATATCTACTTTGTAAGTACCGATGCTTGCTTCTATTTTTGGAAGATCTTTTGCTAAAACTGTTAAGTTTGGATATTTTTTAGAAATCTCTTTAAGAGTATTTATCCTCTCAAATACAACCACTCCAATCTTATCTGCATCTTTTTTATAAGCTATATTTTCTGAATATAAAAATTTAGAAATATCGTTTCTTGCTTTAGCAAAGTTTCTCTCTAAGGAAGAAGCCACATCAACTTCTGAAATAAACTCATCGTTGAGTTTTTCTGAGTTGCTTATTGCACTAGACATGCCACCTATGGCTATCACGCCCATAACTATCATCGCTACTAGTATAATTGCAAATCCTATGCTTATCTGTTTACTTAAACTAAGTGTGGACATAAATCTACCTTTTTTTTGTTTTAAATTATTTAACTATTGAATGTTCTGAAGAATTATTAAGTTGGATGCGGAATCTAGTTTATAGATTAATCAGAAGGTCTAATTATACAAATATCTAACTTAATACTAAGACGTAAATTGTCTCTTATTAAAGCCTGAACTCCCCTCTTTGGAATCTATGATATGCCCTTTTGCATAGGGTTTTAAGTAAGTTGGCATCGCTCGTCCTTTTAGCTTCATCATATCTTTTATCATCCTAGATGCTATAAGTTCCTCACTTAGTTTTTTCTCATCTTTGAGATATGAAAAGAGTAATTCACCCTGTCTTTGGAGTGAGATTTTGTAAGTAGAGTCTGTTTGAGAATACACCCATAGACTAAAGTTATAAAAGTTTTTAAAGACCTCGTTAGAGTCCATCCATAGAAGGTTTACACTCTCTTTAAAGTTTGAGCTATTGTAAAGTAAGTCCCAAAACCTAGCAAATCTTTTCATGATTTGAATATCTATAAAGGTAAGATTATTGTTTTTTAGTATGTCGTATGGTGGAGTGTCACTATAAACCATTCCATGCATAATGTCATGCCTATTTATAAAGGTTCCAGAGAGTTTTTTTAGTATGCCTATCTGTATCTCACAACTACTAAGAGAGACTAACTCATCAAGATTTGCACCAAAACTCTCTAAACTCTCACCAGGAAGACCAACTATCAAATCAAGATGGATATGAGCATCTGTCTCATGTTCTAAAAATGAGATATTCTCTTTTATCTTGTCTAGTTTGAGTTGTCTTGAGATGTTGTTTGCCACTTCTAGGTTTAGTGTTTGGATTCCTATCTCAAGTTGTAAAGCGCCTTTGTTAAAGAGCTTGATTTTCTCCTTTATAGATGCAGGAAAATGATCAGGTATAACTTCAAAGTGTGCAAAGTAAGGCTCATCTTTTTCTAAAAAAAAGTCTAAGATTCTATTTGCACTCTTCATGTTCAGGTTAAAAGTTCTATCTACAAACTTAAAAGCCCTAGCACCTCTTTGCCAAAGTTTTTCAAACTCTAACATCACAGCTTCAAGGTCAAATGCACGAACGCGCTCATCCATAGAAGAGAGGCAAAACTCGCACTCAAAAGGGCAACCTCTTGAAATCTCTACATATAAATAACGGTTTTTTATATCATCATCTGTGTAGTACTCATAAGGAAGACAAATCTCTTTTAGTGATGGTAACGCCATCTTTATAACTCTTTGTGATGGTTTGTTATCCACTATATCCCTGCAAAGCTTGTAAAAGGCGATATCTCCTTCGCCTTGAATGATAAAATCCGCTGCATCGAAGTTAACACGAAAAGGCTCATGTGTGACTTCTGGACCGCCTAAGATAACTTTTATCTCAGGAGAGACTTTTTTGATAACATGAAGTAGCTCTTGAACCTCTTTAGCATTCCAGATATAGACACCTATACCTATGATTTTTGGAGAGTGTAAAAGTAGTTTTTCTGCTATTGTTTGCACGGCATCATTGATGCTAAATTCGATTATCTTTGCATCGTCACGAAGTTCTTTTAAGTTAGCGTAGAGGTATCTTAAACCAATTGAGCTATGTGTGTATCTTGAGTTAAGTGTTGTTAGGATTATCATGTTAGAAGTTTATCATAAACAAAACAGACTAAGGGAAAAAAGGGGAAGTAACCTTAATCTGTTTAAAAAATTTATAGGAGTTTATCTGTCTCGATTATGAAAGGGGGAAACACAATTGAGATTTGAGATTATATTTATTATAAGTTAACATAAAGTAAATATTTACCTTTTCTCTCTTTCATAAAACTCTTCTATCATATTATTTAGTTTAGTATAGAGTTTTTCAGACGCTTCTTCCATATTTTCAAAGTTCTTTAAAATAATTTTAGGATTGTCAAACTTTAGTGTTGTGCCATTTTTAACAAATTCTAAGTTTTTAAAGACTGAATCGTGAACCAAGGCATGAGGTGCTTCCATATCTTTAAATGCTTTAGTATGGCCAAATCTCTCCTCCCCTATTCCTGCATACCATTTACCCATACGGCAGCTTTTATGATCTGAGAAAACCCTTGTTTTATCTGATTTGAGTATAGTTGAGTAGGCATTTGATTTAAAGATAATATGGTCAACCTTGACTAGTGTTGTAAAGAGACGGTTTTGAATCTTAATCGCAGATGCAGATGAGTCTTTAGCTAGAGAGTTTAGCGCACTAAATGTTGCTTCAAACTCATGTATAACATTATTTGAATCTTGTGCAATTTGCGAGATATTGTCAGAATTTACTCGCATATCGTTAGCATCTTGCTGCAGGGTTGAGATGTTTATCTCTATCTCATTAGTCGCTTTTTGAGTTCTCTCTGCAAGTTTACGGACCTCATCTGCAACAACTGCAAAACCGCGTCCATGCTCACCAGCACGAGCAGCTTCGATAGCCGCATTAAGAGCTAAAAGATTTGTTTGATCTGCTATATCTTTTATAAGGCGAACAACTTCTGAAATCTCTTTTGAGCGACCCTCAAGACTAACTATACCCTCATGACTAGAGCTGATGAGTTCTAAAAGAGAGCCAAGTCTTTGACCAATATCCTCAACACTCGTAAGGCTTTTAGATGACTCTTCTGCAGTCTTGTGTGCTACTTCAGCTATCTCGTTTGCATCTATCTGAGAGGTATTTATATCCTCTTGTATCACATTAAGCCCAGCACTAATACCACCACCTAGTGTGCTTAATTTTTGTGCTAATTCTCCTCTTATCTTTGTCTCATAACCGTTTGCTATTGAAGTTATCGCGACATTGAGACTATTGGAGGTAGAGTGAAATATTCCATGTAAACCTGTTGAGTAGGTCTTTCTATAGGTCTTCCCAACAGAAGCGTTCTCTATAGTTGTTTTAGTATCTCTCATAAAGGCTTCGAGTTGATCTAGGACATCGTTTAAAGCCCAAGCTCTTGCTGAAACTAAAGAGTTGTCATCTGGGATATTTGTTACTCTATCTTCGAGGTTACCAAGGGCTGCATTTTTTAAAACCCTTTGGATACTTCCTACGATCACATCATAGGAGTTATCAGATTTACTCGAAGGAATAAAAATCCCTATCACAAGAGTAGCTATGGTAATACCAGCTAAAGCATACTCAGATATAAAGAGGGCGTAAATAGCTGTACCAACTAGCGCAGCAAATAGTAGTATGGTTCTATTATCCTTGAAGAGAGATGATGTATTCATCGTAACTTACCCCTTTTTCTTTTAAAATATCAGTTAAAACTTTAAACGAAGCATCAACTCCACTGTTTTTTTCAACGTCTATCATCTTTTTATATAATGGAATAATGACATCAAGCGCTTTTGGATTTGGTTTTCTTCTCACTGAATAGTAACCTATAATATTACCTTTTTCATCAAGGGATGCCGTAACATTGGCATAGACCCAGTAAGCATTACTCTCTTTTGTTTTATTTATAATAAAAGCAAAAAGCTCTTTTTTTTGAGTAATTGTCTCCCAGAGATGTTTAAAAATAGCCTTTGGCATATCAGGATGCCTTAAAATATTGTGAGCCTTACCCAGTAGCTCAGATTCACGGTACTCGGACATCTCTATAAATATTTTATTTGTATATGTTATGCGACCTTTTAGGTCGGTCTTGGAGACAATAAAATCATCCTCTTTTAACTCTCTTAGCATAAATGTCTCTCCAGTTTGTGTTATATTGTTAGCTAATTTGTATCGCAAATATTATAGCATACATCTTAGATATAATGTTTAATCTCAATCAAGGAACAACTCTAAAAAATGCAATTTATACTATCACTATTTTACTTTTTTTACTTTGCAATCATTGGAGTATATATTATTTTTCTACCTAAAGTTCTCTCTATGCTTGGCTATAGTCCAAGTGAGATAGGTATCATCTTCGCAGCTGGACCTCTTGTTAGATTTCTACTCCCTTTTGCTTTTGTTAAAGGCTTGAAATTAAACAACACAACCTTCAATCTTGCTACTTTTATCATGCTAACTAGCAGCATCTCTTTTTACTTTTGTGTAGATAGTTTTTATGGTCTTTTACTCTCAAATATCGGTCTTGGAATGGGGCTTAGTGTGATTTTACCCTTTGTTGAAGTTATCTCGCTTGAGACTATGAAAAAGGAGAGATATGGGAAGATTAGACTCTTTGGCTCTATAGGTTTTATTTTTGTTGCACTTATATTGGTTAAATACTTAAGCTCTGCGCAAATCGCTCTAAATTATCTACTAGCTTTTGCATCCCTTACTGCAATTGTAGCTTTTACTATAGCCAAAATCACCTCTGCCAATCCAAAAGGATTTGAGCAACAAGCAAACGATATAAACCTCTTAGCTGATTGGCAGTTATGGTTAGGATTAACGCTTATGCAAGTAGGTTTTGGCCCTTTTTACAACTTCTTTACTATCTATGAAACAGATCATGGCATCTCACTTGATATGACTATATATCTTTGGACTTTTGGAGTAGTAGCAGAGATAGTTATGCTCTTTTACCAAGCTAGATTCTTACGAAAAAATCTACTTTTGATTTTAAAAATTACTACTTTAGCAACTGCCATAAGATGGTTTTTACTCTTTTTATTCCCTCAAAACCTTGTGATGCTCTTTTTATCTCAACTACTCCACGCCCTTAGCTTTGCACTCTTTCACTCTGCTGCTATTAGCTACTTGTTTTATCTCTATAAGCACAAAGCTCTAGCACAACAGTTTTTCTCTGGCATCACTTATGGTTTAGGTGGATTTGTGGGGGCTTTATATGCTGGATATATTTATGAGTTATTCCCAAGATACCTATTTTTAAGTTCGACCTTTATCGCCCTTTTGGCATCTTGGTTTATCTATCTATGGAGTAGAAAAACTACAACTAGCAGTGAAATCTAGTTGTAAAACCAAAAGAGATCCTAAATCAAGTTCAGGATGACGCCACCGTCATTCCGTGTTTGACACGGAATCTCTTGTTAGAACTATAAAAAAGTCAGAACTGAAAAACCTTGCTAATAATCTATAATTAAGTTGGCAGTCAAAGTTTTATCTGTGTGCTTTTTACCTTGTGGAGGAGTATTTACATAGTCAACCTTGTAGCTTATACCAGCTGAAAAGGTAGAGTTGATTTTGCTAGTTAGCGCACTCTTTGAGGCAATAAAGATAACACTAGCGTCGTTAAATTCTGATCTATATGAGACATCTTGATCAAACTTAAGGTTTGAGAAAATTTGCCAGCCATAGATACCTTTGATTCGGTATGAAGCATATCTTTCTACCTCTCCTTTTTGAATCCTTACTGCTATGAGTTTATCAGGATTTGGATAAGCGATAGAGCTTCCAGTTGCATCGTACTTAGAATCTTCTACGCTATCTTGTGAGAAGAGCGCACTTCCCTCTAAAGTAAGCTTATGATCTTGCGTCTTTATAAAAGCATATTTAAGACCCGGACCTGTATAAAATTGGTAGTCATAACCTGAAAATTTATCTTCTTTATAACCTAGCAGATAGGTCGCTGAGAGCCTATCTGTAAGCGAGTAGCCATAGCCTAGCTCTGCTAAGTATTTGTTTTTAGTCTCAACTTTATCATCTGTTGCATATTGGGCATCAAAAGAAAACTCTACTAAATGGACTTTATTCCACCCTTTTTTTACATTTAGATCTAAGTTAAATGTATCAGTATTTGTGTTTCCTTGGGTCTTCATAAAACCTAACTCTGCACGAGCTATAAGTTTTGCATGTGGAAGCTTTGACTCTAGTCTTTTTATCTTATCATCAAGAGCCGACTTTTGTGCCTTACTCTCTGCTATCTCTGCTCTTAGAGCCTCTTCATTTACTGTCTCTTCGCTAGCTACTACTAACGCGCTAGCTAGCGCTAAACTTAATACTATTTTTTTCAAATCTTTCCTTTTTTATTTTTGAGTATGCACATCTAGTTGAGGGTATGGTATAGAGATACCCTTCTCATCAAATGTTAATTTTACTATCTCTAGCGTATCAAAATATACTCCCCAGTAATCCTCCGTTTTTGTCCACGCACGAAAAACAAGATTTACACTTGACTCTGCTAATTCACTAACTGCAACAAAAGGTGCTGGTTCTCTTAAAATTCTCTCATCATCCAACATAATCTGCATTAAAACCTCTTTTGCAAGCTTCAAATCATCCCCATAACCGATGCCAAAGGTATGACTTAGCCTACGAGTAGTCTTCTTTGAGAAGTTGGTGATATTTGATTTTGTAATAGCTGAGTTTGGAACTGTGATGGTTCTATTATCAGCAGGAGAGATGGTGGTTGAGAAGAGATTTATATTCTCTACTGTCCCGCTAGCTCCTCCAGCTTCTATAAAGTCTCCAACATTAAATGGGCGAAAAACTATGATAAGAACTGCAGAACCTATATTTGAGAGTGAATCCTTAAGTGCTAAACCAACAGCTAAAGATGCAGCACCTATAATTGCAAGAAAAGAGGTAGTGTTCACACCTAGCGTATTTAAAGAGCTTAGGATTACCACTACAAGTAGCGAGAAGTACATAACACTCTCTGCAAACTCCACTAAAGTAGAGTCAACCTTTGCTTTTAGCATAGCTCTTTTAGTCAATGTTGTAAGTTTTTTAACCGCCCACTTTCCAATGAAAAAAATGAGTATGGCTGCAATTACTTTTAAGCCATATTGGCTTACATATACAAGCATCATATCAAGGTATTTTGATATTTCCATTTTATACCCTTTTAAAAAAATTTTGGAATTATAACAAAACTATAGTGAGGAAGTAGTGAGTTTTCTTTTTTTAGAGACATTTACTTAAAGTCAAGCTACTCTTAAAGTACTTTTATGATAATAAAATGTACAATAGAGTATGAGAGAATATAATTATATTTATAAAATTAGCTTACTATTTTTAACACTTTCTCCTCTTTATGCTAGTGGGGAGGAGAGTGGTTCTTCGCTAGTTTATTGGCTAATTTTGGGTTTCATCGTCCTAGTGTTAGTGTTTGTTTTATACAGATATAGCATCATCGAAGAGTACTCAAAAAACCTGCAACAAAATATTGACATCATAGATAAGCATGTACTTATCTCATATAGCGACAAAAAGGGCAATATCACCTACGCTAGTGAGGCTCTTTGCAAATTAACAGGTTACACAAAAGAAGAACTATTAGGGAAAAATCACAGGATTTTTAAACACCCTGACACCCCAAGAGAGACCTTTAAGCAGCTTTGGAAAACTATAACGCATGGCGAGGTTTACAAAGGTGAGCTCAAGAATATGAACAAATCTGGTGGGGCTTACTGGGTGGAAGCAACCATCACCCCCATTATAAACAAATATGGAGAGATTGAAGGCTATAGCGCCATTCGCCAAGATATTACAGATAAAAAATATGCTCAAAAACTCTCTGTTACAGATAAACTAACACAGATATATAACAGACTCCACCTAGAAAATATCTTAGCAAAAGAGACGCAAAGAGCTAACAGATATGGAGAGATTTACTCAGTTATCATCATAGATATAGACTATTTTAAGGCTGTCAACGACAATTACGGACACGATGCTGGAGATAAAATCCTTATAAGCGTTGTGGAGATTTTAAAGTCAAAGATAAGGCAAACCGATGTTTTGGGTCGCTGGGGCGGAGAAGAGTTTCTTATCATCTGTCCTAAGTCAGATATGGACCAAGCCTATATAGTGGCTCAAAAACTTAGAGCTGCCATACAAGAGCATGAGTTTCCTATAGTTAAAAAACTAACCTGTAGCTTTGGAGTTTCTCAATATAGGTCAAAAGATAAAAACTCAGATGCGGTTATAAAAAAAGCAGATGAAGCGCTCTATGATTCAAAAGCAAATGGAAGAAATATGGTGAGCGTAAAGTACTAAAGTATAGTCATGTTTTTTCGCCAATAACCACGGCCACCCTTTAGTGAGATGCAGTGGTGTTTTGGAAATTTAGCTCTGTACTCATCTAATCTATCAAGCGTAGCTTTACCAGTGTCACAATAAAATACAAAAACACTTCCATCAGGTTCCTCTTTTAACAAAAATGGATTGTAAACTACAGTCTCTGCCTTATCGATAGGAGAGAGTATAGTATCAATTAGCAAGACTTTTATGCCTTGTTCCTTTAGAAGTTTTTTATTTTCTAAAAACTCTTTTTGTGTCCACTCATCATTAAACTTCATCACTACTCACCTTTTTACTACTTATCAAAACTATAACGCAACTTAGTAAAGCGCCCAAAAACACGATGCTATATCCAGTTGGTAAATCATAGTAGTAGGAGATAAGAATTGCACTTATGCTAAAAAACCAACCAAAGACAAAACTACCAAGATAGACTCTCTTTAGTTTTAGCGACAAAGAGACTAAAGCGGGTGCGATGAGTAGTACAAAAACCACTAAAACACCAGCAAGAGCGACTGAAGAGGTAACAGTTAGAGCTAAGAGTGAGAAGAACATCAGCTCTTTTAAAAAGCCGCTTGTTTTTGGATAGATTTTCCATAAAACAAGAGCAATAGCCGCGTAGATAAGTGTGCTTTTTAAGACCTCTGATGGCGGAGTAAACAAAATATCACTCGCAAGAAGTGACTTAAAATGCTCCATCCCCTCAGCAGAGTGAGATAGAACCATCATAATCCCACTAGCCCCAAGTACATAGAGGAGACCTATAAAGGCCTCAAGTTGCAATTTTCTTTGAGATGCTATGGCTATAAGCAATGCACTCAAAAGTGCAAAGCTAAGAGTTAGCAGATAAAAATACTCCTCATGAAAGTAGCCTAGGCTAATAGATGAGCCAAGAGCTGCAAACTGAGCAATGGCCAAGTCAGTAAAGATGATGCCACGCTTTAAAATCCCCATTCCAAACCAAGAGTGCATCATAACCAACACTATGACTAAGGCTATGGGAACGAGTAAGATATCACTCATTTTATAGCACTTGTAAGATAGTCAAAGAGTGAGCTTAAATCTTGTATGCTCTGTAGTGCTTCAATATCATGAGGCATTAAAACTACCTCAATGCCACTCTTTGATGAGATAAACTTTGCTGTTTTTGTTGAGTGATAGACATCATGCAAGATGCAACAAGGCTTCTCTTTTTTTATAAGCTCAATAAGCTCAATAGTGTGTTTTGATGATGGCGGAATACCTGGAAGAGGCTCAATTGTGCCAATATTAACAAGCCCAAAAGCGTCGTTAAAATAAGCTAAATTATCATGAAACTGAATAACTTTTTTGCCTTTTTTATCTTGCATTTTAGCTTTCCACTCCTCTATTTTAGCGCTCCACATTTTTTCAAACTCTATGTAGTTATTCTCGTAAATCGTGCTATGTTCTCTATCTATTGAGATTAAAAACTGCTCTATTGTCTTTGCAAGAGCAAGAATATTTTTTGGATCTAGATGAAAGTGAGGGTTTCCATCAGGATGCACATCTCCGCCTGAACGGTCAACTGTAGCTGGCTTATGCAGAAGCTCTACATGATGAGAGAGGTTTAAAAATGTGCTAGCCCCTACCCTAGCTTTAGGATTTGCAGCTCTGTCAAGGAGTGGAGGAAGCCAACCAATCTCTAGCTGAGCACCATTCATAATAAGCGCATCAGCAGATCGCACTTTTGAGATAAGCGAAGGACGAGGAACTACAAAGTGTGGATCCCAGTTCCCTTTTGCTAAGACTACACTATTTATATGCTCGCCCCCTATCACCTTTGTCAATGCCCCAATATAAGGGTAACTAACAGCGATATTTAGGTGAGCAAAAAGTGACAATGGTAAGAGTAATAGTAGTAAAAATTTATTCATAACTAACAAACCTTTTTAATTTTGCCTTGCTTTACAAGACTAGCTTTAGAGATCTTAGCGACCCCAAGCGAATAGACTGTGAAATAGCTATAGTTTTATCTAGGAAACGGGACTTCAGTCCCGCAAAAAAGCGTGGTTAACCGTGGAGAACGCCACGGGTTAGCATTCCTAGAAGCCTCATTTTTGAGCTATATCGCAGTCTCCAAAGAAAGAGACTTTGTTCCTTTTTCGGACTATAATTGAGTGCTGTGAACAACTATAAAGTTAGATCCTGAATCAAGTTCAAGATGCCGCGTATCCGTCATTTCATGCATCTCCCGTCATTCCGTGCTTGACACGGAATCTAGTTTATAGCTAGATCAGAGGGTTCAATTAAAAGCTATGCGCTCCGTGAGCACCAATTGAGATATTGACTTGGAAGATAAGAGTATCTATCTTTTGTCTTGCACCATCGTCATTAAAAAGAGCATTGCTATGGTCATACTGAAGTCTAAATCTTGCAAACTCACTTGTTGAGTACTCAAGCATTGCAGAGTATTTGTTCATATCAGTTGGCATATTTCTATCTTGTCCATTTACTTTAACATCGTTTTGATAGACCGTATCGTATCTTGCCCCTGCTTTCCAGTTTTGATCATAAGCATAAACGAGTTGAGTATATAGTCCTGCTTGCTTTTTCGTAATACTAGGAGTTACAAATGCTCCTCCTGCATTGTTTGCATACTGAGTTCCATCCATATCACGCATCATCCACTCACTCTGCCATTTTAGGGAGCTATAAGAGTCAAAGTAGTGTTTAATAACCAGATCAGCACCATAAATCTTCGAGTCAGCACTCATTGCGTGAGGACTATCTATATCTTCTGAGTGGTCTATTCTTGATTTTCCTTGAGCGTAAGAGAGCCCTGCTAGGATTGTAGTATTATCTATATCATAAGATGTTTTAGCATAAGCTATAAAGAGTGATGGAGCGTCTGCTGCACTTGTTTTTTGTGGTAATGCTGCTGCATTTATCCTAGTTAGCTCTATAGCTTCATTTCCAAACATCTGCTCATTTTCACCTTGAAGAACTTCAAGTCCTAGCATCAGGTAAGTGTCAGTTGGAGCTGTCCACTGAAGCTGAACTCCCTTTTCATTGATGCCGTGCATCCCTAAAAAAGACTCATAAACTAGGGGCATATCTGCAAAATCCCAGTAGTGATGGTGCTGCTCATTTAAATAACCAAAGTTTGAGTTAAATTTTCCACCCTTTACTCTTGTGCCAAAGCCTAAAGCCGTAGTTGTAAAGTAAAGCTCTTCTATCTCAACTCCATTTTCGCTAAAGTGAAAAACTCCATCCATAGTAAAAAATGGATCAACAGAACTTGAGAGAACAAGCTCTGCATAGTTTAGATT
>JAVEST010000010.1:0-30361 GCA_034006465.1 Sulfurimonas sp.
TCTTTTGGAAGCGAGGTTTTAACCTCGTAGATAGAATTTATTAGTAACTTACTACTTTAAAATTAAGTGCTATATATATAAATTGCACAAATCGCCTAAATAGCGCGCTATTCACACTGTGTTGTAAGTAGTGAATATCTTTTTGCTTTCTCTCATATAAATTTAGAAATTTAGCCTTTTTTTAAGAAATATTTTATATAAATTTATGCTGAAAAGGGATTGCTTTTATCTGGCTTAAAGTCCTTATTATTGGGCTTTAGAGCTTATTTTAGAAAAAAATTATTTTATAGAATAAATGTCTTTTAAATATCTACCCTTTTCTATTCACATAATACTTTACTATTCACATAAACAAGGCACTCTTTAGCAAAATCAACTCTACTTTGTATTTTATAAACTTTTCCATATAGTTCAAACTCCAACTCACTTGCATGAAGTAAAAGTCTTGTTGCACCACTTAATTTTACTCTCTCTTTATCGTCTAGTTCTTTATCTAAAAACCTAACTATCTCTTCTTCACTCTGTCCATAAATAGGATCTCCTACTATTGGATGTTTCACATGAAACAAATGCACTCTTATCTGATGCTGTCTTCCTGTATGAGGAAAACACTCAACAAGTGTCATATCTCTCTCTTTAAAATACTTTATGGGTTTTATATCGGTCTTTGATGGCTTTCCATCTTCATGCACCTTTACAACCATTCTAACCATAGCACTCTCATCTTCGCGTCTTAAAAGTGGAGCTTCTATGCACATCTCATCTTTTAACTCTCCATGAACAAGTGCAAGGTATTTTTTTTTCATATCTCTTTGTTCAAACATCATTTTTATATCTCTCTCGCTCTCTTTGTTTCTAGCACACAAAACAAGTCCGCTTGTCTCTTGGTCTATCCTATGAGCGATGTTTGCATCTCTGCCAAACTGATATTTTAGTTCATCTATAAGAGAGTAGGGAGTTTTTCTGTTTTGTGGGTGAATAAGGACACCACTTGGCTTATCAAAGAGAACGAACTCATCATAAACTGCTGTTGGTTTTAATCCTCTTGTGATGGGTTCAAAGTATATAAACTCAAACTCACCCTCAACTTCACCAGCTGTTCTTGTCATCGGCTCGCCATCTACAAATAGTCTCCCTTTTGCTATAAGTCTTTGTGCCTCTTTTTGCGTATAGTCTAACTCTTTAATGAGATATAAAAATGCTTTTTGTCTCTCTTTGGCAAACATTTTTTTTATAATAAATGGCAAAATTATCTTCCTTTTTTAATCAAGGCTTTACAATTATTTATGTAGAATCAATGACTTAATTTATGTACAAATTTTAACATAATTACAACGCAAAATTCACAAGGATCTTATAAATGATAGATAGATATTCTCGAGAAGAGATGAGTTCAAAGTGGACTTATCAAGCAAAATATCAAGCATGGCTAGATGTAGAAAAAGCTGTAGTTAAAGCATGGGCTAGACTTGGAAAGATCCCACAAGACGATGCAGACAAGATAGTTAAAAATGCTAGTTTTGATATTAAGCGCATAGATGAGATAGAAGCAGTTACCCGTCACGACCTTATAGCTTTTACAACAAGTGTATCTGAGACGCTAGGAAGTGAGTCGAGATGGTTTCACTATGGTATGACTTCATCTGACACTGTAGATACTGCTGTAGCACTTCAGATGAAAGACTCTCTAGAGTTAATCATCAAAGATGTGAAGATGCTTATGGAGTCTATAGAAAAGCGTGCAAAAGAGCATAAGATGACTCTTATGGTTGGACGAAGCCACGGCATACATGGCGAGCCTATAACCTTTGGTTTGGTTTTAGCTGTTTGGTATGATGAGATGGCTAGACACTTAGAAAACTTAGAGCAGACTATGGTAGTTATCTCTGTAGGTCAAGTAAGTGGAGCTATGGGTAACTTTGCTCACGCACCTCTTGAGCTTGAAGAGTATGCTTGTGAAGAGTTAGGACTAAAGTCAGCTCCAGCATCTAACCAAGTTATCCAAAGAGATAGATACGCAAGACTGGCAACGACTCTTGCTCTAATGGCATCTTCAATAGAGAAGTTTGCTGTTCAAGTTCGTCACTGGCAAAGAACAGAAGTTTATGAGTGTGAAGAGTATTTTGCAAAAGGGCAAAAAGGCTCATCAGCTATGCCACATAAGAGAAATCCAATCCTTACAGAAAACATTACAGGGCTAGCAAGAATGGTTAGAGCTTATGCGATACCTGCTATGGAAAATGTCGCGCTGTGGCATGAGAGAGATATATCTCACTCTTCTACTGAGAGATTTTGGTTGCCTGATGCTTTTATTACCACTGACTTTATGCTTCATCGCATGAACAATGTTATAGCAAACCTTACAGTTTATCCTGAGAATATGATGAGAAATCTAAATCTAACTGGCGGACTTGTGTTTTCACAAAGAGTTCTTTTAGAGCTTCCAATAAAAGGTGTTAGCCGTGAAGATGCTTATAAAATTGTGCAAAGAAATGCTATGAAAGTTTGGGAAGAGATACAACAAGGTAAAGCTACTACAAATGAAAATGGAGAGAGCTTATATCTTAACCACCTACTAGCGGATGAGGAGTTAAGAAATTCACTTAGCGAAGAACAAATTCGTGAATGTTTTAGTTATGATTACTATACTAAAAATGTAGATGCGATTTTTAATAGGGTGTTTAAATAAACCCTCTGATTAATCTATAAACTAAATTTCGTATCAAGGACGAAATGGCGGAACACACGTTATTCAGAACAGGCAAACCGTCATTCTGAACAAATAAGCTGTCATCCTGAACTTGATTCAGGATTCAACTTAAAAATTGTTCAGAGCATTCGATAAAAGAAAATGTTTTATATGTATATTAATAACACTCAAATAGAAGGATTAAAATGGAATTTAATTTCTCATTAAAAATTGATAAAGAAGTTATGAAAGCAATACTGCCACTAATAACACTATTGGGATGGAGCCTATCAAAATGATTACAGTTATAAAAAGAAACGGCAGAACAGAGCCTCTTGATATTTCAAAGATACAAAAATATACTTCAGCAGCTATTGCAGGACTTGACAATGTGTCTCAAAGTGAGCTAGAAGTTGATGCCCAGATTCAGTTTCGTGATGGCATCACTTCTAAAGAGATACAGCAGACTCTTATAAAAACCGCAGTTGATAAGATAGATATAGATGCGCCAAACTGGACTTTCGTTGCATCTAGACTCTTTATGTTTAACCTCTACCATCAAGTAAATGGTTATACAGGTTATGACACTCTTGAGAAGTACTTTAAAAGAGGTGAAAAAGAGGGTAGGCTTCTTCAAGGTTTATCCGAAATGTATGACCTACAAGAACTAAACAAACACATAAAACCAGAAAGAGATATGCTCTTTAACTATCTAGGTGTAAAAACTCTTTATGATAGATATCTCATAAAAGATAGAAATTCTAACCCAATAGAACTTCCTCAACATATGTTTATGGCCATAGCAATGTTTCTAGCTCACAAAGAAAAGGACAAACACGAATGGGCTATCAAGTTTTATAACATGATCTCTCAGTTTGAAGTTATGCTTGCAACTCCAACTCTCTCAAATGCAAGAACAACTAGACATCAACTCTCATCGTGCTACATCGGTTCTACTCCTGATAACATAGAAGGTATCTTTGACTCATACGCTGAGATGGCGATGCTCTCTAAGTTTGGTGGAGGTATCGGCTGGGACTGGACTGGCATCCGTTCTATGGGTTCATATATAGATGGCCATAAAAATGCAGCTGGTGGAACTGTTCCCTTTTTAAAGATAACAAATGACATCGCAATTGCAGTAGATCAGCTGGGAACTAGAAAAGGTGCTATTGCGGTTTACATGGAACCTTGGCACATAGATATAAATGACTTTTTAGATCTTAAGAAAAACTCTGGGGAAGAGCGTCGTCGTGCTCATGACTTGTTTCCTTCTATGTGGTTAAATGACTTGTTCTTAAAAAGAGTTCAAGAAGATGGCATCTGGACACTTTTTGACCCTTATGATGCAGGAGAGTTAGCAACACTTTATGGAGATGAGTTTGACAAGCGTTATATGGAACTCGAAGAAGATGAGAGCATTGTAAAAGAGAAGATAAAAGCTAAAAATCTTTGGAAAAAGATACTAACATCTTACTTTGAATCTGGCTCACCTTTCTTATGTTTTAAAGATAATGCTAACCGTGCTAACCCTAACAACCATGTTGGTGTTATACGAAGTTCTAACCTATGTACTGAGATATTTCAAAACACTAAGCCAAACCACTATAAGATAAAACTTATCTTTGAAAATGGTGACTTTGTATCTTATGAAGAAGATGAAATAGTAACTGTTGATAGTGGCGCACAAAAACCTGCTAAGAAGATAACTGCACTAGACTCACTTGGTGGACTTCCTATCTATGTGGTTGAAAAAGAGAAAATAAACGGCGACACCGCTGTTTGTAACTTAGCATCTGTTAATCTCTCTCGCATAAATACTAAAGAAGATATAGATAGAATCGTACCTATTGCAATTAGATGTTTGGATAATGTTATAGACCTTAACTTCTATCCTATAGAGAAAGTAAAACGCACTAACATGAAGAGCCGTTCTATTGGCTTGGGTGTTATGGGCGAAGCTCAGATGTTAGCTGAACAAGCTATCTCATGGGGTACACAAGAACACTTTGACAAGATAGATGAAATCATGGAAGCTGTTAGTTATAACGCTATCTCTGCATCGTCAAATCTAGCTTTAGAAAAAGGAAAATATCCTGACTTTGAAGGCTCACAGTGGAGCAAAGGTGTGATGCCGATGGATCATGCAAATGCAGAAGTTAGAAACTTAGTGGACCGCGGAGGTTTGTTTGCATCTACTTATGAGTGGGATGAACTAAGAGAGAGAGTTAAAAAGCAAGGTATGAGAAATGGATATCTGATGGCAATAGCACCAACGAGTTCTATCTCCATACTTACTGGAACTACTCAAGCTATAGAGCCAGTCTTTAAGAGAAAGTGGTTTGAGGAAAATCTTAGCGGACTTATACCTGTAGTTGTTCCTAATCTCTCTGCTGATACTTGGGCTTACTATACCCCTGCTTATGATTTGAACCAAACTGCACTCATAAAAGCAGCTGCCATCAGACAAAAGTGGTTGGATCAAGGTCAGAGTTTAAACATCTTTATAACACTTGATAAAGCGAGTGGAAGATACTTAAACGAGATTTATATGTTAGCTTGGAAATTAGGTTTAAAATCAACTTACTATCTTCGCTCACAATCACCTGAGGTAGCAAATGATGTTGAAGATAGAAGCATGGAGTGTGTAGGTTGCCAATAAAATGAGGCCTCTACTCTCAAAAAACCTCCAAGACTTTTGCTCAAGGTTTGGTAACTTTATAGATGCAGAGTTTCGTTCCATCGAGATTCTATCAAAAGATGTTATAAGAGTTGTTATAGCTACTCAAGATAGTTCTAGGGCCTATGACTGGATTACTATAACATTAGAATTTAGCAATGTTAGTGATGCAAAGCTCTTAAAAGATGATAGAATAGCTCTTGTTAATATGAGTGATGGGCTTACTATTATAAGCCAAAATAATCTCTTTGCTTTTGGCATTGGAAATTATGATAATATATTTGGCATAAAAGATGCTTTGTCTTACATAATTTCTTCTAGTATCAAATACAAAGAGGGACAATTTTAAGGAGAAGCTGATGCAAAAGTATGAAGTTAAGGGTAGTATATTGGGTTTTGACCAAACGATGAATGTAGAGATAGTTCAGATCGACAATCTTTTTTCAACAATAAGAGATTTAGATAATAAAAATATTTCTTTTACAGTAGTAAACCCTTATGAATTAAGAGAGTACTCTTTTGACATAAGATCAAATATAAAAGTTCTTCTAGATATAAAAGGAAACTCAAATCTTAGTGCTTTTAACATTGTGGTTATTCAAAATCCCCTTGAAAACTCAACTGTAAACTTTCTAGCACCTATAGTTATAAACAACGATAATATGACTATAGCACAAGTAGTACTTGATCCAAAAAGACATCCAGACTTTGGAATGGCTGAGAGCATAAAATCTTTTATGTAGCCAATGTTAACCAAGTATTATTCATTCATTAGCATTTCGTAAACCAAATGCGTATAAACTTTGATATTTCACTATCAAGGAAAAACAGATGAAAAAAATTCTTTTTTTATGTATAGTCTCTCTATCTTTACTAAATGCTAAAGATGGAGTGAACTTCAAATATGCTGATGAGAACACTCAGCGAAAAAATCCCACAAGTCAAAGTTTTATCCTCTCATATAACAATGTTCTAAAAGAGATTAGAACAAGTGTTGTAAATATATCTACTAAAAAAACTATAACTGCCCAAAGAGGATATCAAAATCCATTCTTTTTTGAACAACCAAGAGTTCCACAAGGAACATCTGGGAGCGGTGTTATTATCTCAAAAGATGGTTATATTGTTACTAACAACCATGTTGTAGATGGTGCTGATGAGATAAAGGTAAATCTAGCCGATAGCAAAAAAAGCTATATTGCAAAACTAATCGGTAGTGATGAGAAGAGTGATATTGCCATTATAAAGATAGATGCAGATGGATTAAATGCAGTTACTTTTTATAACTCTGATAATGTGAGAGTTGGTGATGTAGTCTTTGCCCTTGGAAATCCATTTGGAGTCGGCGAGACAATAACACAAGGAATAGTCTCAGCAACAGGCAGAAATGGCATCGGTATAGTTGAGTATGAAGATTTTATACAAACGGATGCATCTATAAACCCTGGTAACTCTGGCGGTGCACTTGTAAACTCTGCTGGGCATCTCATAGGCATAAACTCTGCTATCATATCTAGAAGTGGTGGAAATGATGGTATAGGACTTGCAATCCCTTCAAATATGGTCACCTCAATAGCATCTCAACTCATCGACAGCGGAAAATATACACGTGCCTATCTAGGTGTTGGCATCGATAATATTAGTGAGGATATGAGTAGTTTTTATAACAATGAATATGGTGCTTTGATTATCAGTGTTGAAGAGAACTCTCCTGCAGATAAAGCTGGTCTAAAAAGAGGGGACTTAATCATCTCAATAGATGGCAAAAAAATAGAAAATGCTAGTATGCTAAAAAATATTGTTGGTTCATATCAACCATTAAGGGTTGTAAACATGAAGTTTTTACGAGATAAAAAGATAGATATCATAAATGTAGAGTTAGGCTCACTAAGTAAAGAACTATCAAATACAAACATCAACTATAAAGGTATAAAAGTAGTACCACTTCCAAAAGAGGCACAAAAAGTTTTACAAAGTAACACCTATATAGCAGGTGGTGTTTTAGTTGATGATGTAGATGCTAATAGCGAAGCTTTTAATATTGGTATCATAAAAGGTGATATCATAATACAGATAGAGCAAAATGAGATAAAAGATATAGATGACTTTAGAGATGCCACTACAACTCAAGAGAAAAAAAGATTTTACATCTTTAGAAGAGGAAACGTTTTTGCAACTGTTTTATAATCTTGTATAAAATTTATATGATATAATGATTGATTATCATTTTGAACATTTATTTTTTGTTCAAAATTCAATCTTTACTCTTATAAAAAGGTTAAACAAATGAGTAAAAATACAGTAACACTTATAGATAACAGAAATGGAAATTCTTACGAATTTCCTATCTTAGAAGCAACAGTTGGTCCTTCGGTTGTTGACATATCAACTCTTTATAAAGATACAGGAATGTTTACTTTTGATAAAGGTTATACATCTACTGCATCTTGTCGTTCTAAGATAACTTACATAGATGGAGATAAAGGCAAACTAATGTATAGGGGGTATGATATCTCCTATCTTGCAACTCAAAAAACATTTCTTGATACAGCATTTTTACTTTTAAACAAAGAACTTCCAACTAAAGAAGAACTTGATGATTTTAAAGAGGAGATAGCAAAGCGCTCATTTATTCATGAGGGAATGAAAAAACTCTTTGACTCTTTTCCAGATCAAGCTCATCCTATGGCAATATTATCTGCTGGTGTCTCAGCTCTATCTACATTTTATTTTGACCACTTAGATATTGACTCACCAGAAGAGTATATGGAGATGGCAAATAGAATCATTGCCAAAATTCCTACTCTTGCAGCTTTTTCCTTTAGATATTCAAGTGGTTTACCTATCATCTATCCAGACCTACAAAAAGGTTTTACAGAAAACTTTTTGTATATGATGCGAGCTTATCCTCACAAACATGTAGATTTAACCTCTATAGAGATAAAAGCTCTTGATACTATCTTTACACTTCACGCTGACCATGAACAAAATGCATCTACAACTGCAGTTCGCAATCTAGGATCTACTCATGCTCATCCATATGCAGCTATTAGCGCTGGTATTGGTGCTTTATGGGGTAGAGCTCATGGTGGAGCAAACGAGTCAGTTATTCGTCAGCTAGAGATGATTGGTACAGTTGAGAGAGTTGATGAGTTTATAGCTCGAGCAAAAGATAAAAATGATCCCTTTAGGCTTATGGGATTTGGACATCGTGTATATAAAAACTTTGATCCTCGTGCAAAAATTCTTAAAAAAATTAGAAATGAACTTATAGAAGAGTTAGGAATAGATAGTGAACTTGTAGCAGTAGCTAACAAGATAGAACATATCGCTTTAAATGATGAATACTTTGTTAGTAGAGGTTTATATCCAAACATAGACTTCTACTCAGGTCTCATACTTCAAGCTCTAAATATTCCAAAAGATATGTTTGCTGTTATATTTGTTATAGGAAGAGTTCCAGGATGGATCTCTCAGTGGATAGAGTTAAAAGAACAAGACACTATAAAGATAGCTCGTCCTCGCCAACTCTACTTAGGGCCAGATGATAGAACTCCAGAGTACTAAACTCTGAAGTTAGTCAATATATCTGCAACAGTAGTCTGTAACAGTTTTAACTCTAACATCAAAAGATGAGTTAGATGCTACATTAAAACTCTCTGGAGTACTTAGAGTTTTCCACTCTTCATCTGGTAGTTTAACTTCTAAATTACCACTTAGCATCTCCATAATTTCTGCTTTGTTTGTGTTAAAAGTATATTCGCCTGGTAACATAATACCTAGCGATATTTCTGAACCATCTTCTAACTCAACACTTCTACTTGTTACACTTCCATCATAATAAATATTTGCTTCTTTTTTTATCGTTGCATTTGTAAACTTGCTCATAATCTGTTCCTTAATTTTATATATAAAATGAATAAAATTTTCATTTAATGATTTATTATATCTAAAATTTATTCCCAGTCAAGAAGTCTTTGCTGACCCTCAAGCTCTCTTATGTGAGTAACATCTTGGCTAACTTCTATAACACCTTTATACTCACCTGCATCACTACGAATAGCAAAGTAACGGATGTGAATAAACTTGCCTTTAAATGTTATCCAAAACTCTGCCTCATCTCTTCGCCCAGCTTTAAACTCTCTTAGTATCATTAACACTTGGTCAACTGACTTTGGAGGGTGACAAAACTTTACTTCACGGCCGATGATTCCAGCACTTCTTGGAAAAACCCTGTTATCTCCACGGTTGTAAAAGATAACAACATCATTTTCATCAACATAAGTGATATCAACAGGCATAAACTTTAAGAGCCAGTTTATCTGCTCTGGTAACATATGACCCTGTTCTAAATCTATCCTACCCTCAAGTGAGAAAGGTAATTTTCTCTTTTTAGTATCTAGTGATGGGTGAATATACTCATTTTCTTCGTGAGGAGGATACGCTGCTGGTTTTTCATCAAACATCCAGCCTATCTCTTCATCTCCATCACGCATCTCCATCCAGTCACTCTCTTGAAGCATCTCTAATGCACGCGGAAGAAGTCTGCCCTCTTCAACTTGCATAATATGCTCTAGATTGTGAAAAAGGTTTTGAAGCACCATCATTAGTGACTCTGTCTCATCACCATCTGCGAGAGTTCTAGCTTGTTTTACTATAGCTCTTATATCATCATGAAAAGCCCACATATTTTGAGATGGTGATGTCCATCCATACTGCTCCAAATATGGAAAGAGTTGATTCTCTTTTCTTGCAAAGTGTTTTTCTACTAAACATAGCCTTGCAAACTTCTCTTTAAATTCATCTGGATTATTAACTATATCTATACTGTTAATACTTGCCATAAGACCGCGGATGAGTTGATTTTCTTCTAAATAAACTCTAACTGGATGTCCCTCTGGGAGGTTTGTAAACTGGTTCATATAATATTTCCTTTAATTTATTTTATAAATTCAAGGGAGTCTTTTTCCCTATTATTTATCACACCAAAAGAGATAATCCCTTTGACTACGCTAAGTTCTCTTTAACAGAAAACCTATCACACTAATGTAATTTTATTTTTGATTGTATCTACTTTATATCTTTTATTATTTGATATGTAGCAAGAGTTTCTTTTTAAATTGGATGCTATGAACAATTATTATGTTGGATCCTGAATCAAGTTCAGGATAACAGCTTGTTTATTCAGAATGACGAGTGTTTTGACTTTCCGTGCTTGAGACGGAATCTAGTTTATAAATTAATCAGAAGGTTCAATTATTTTCTAAATCTAACTCTTTGTGAATGAGTAATGGCTACAGCCATTGCATCTGAAATATCTAGCGGTTTTATCTCTTTTTTTATGTTTAACAGTCTTTTAACCATAAAAGAGACTTGTTCTTTTGTAGCTTTTCCATTTCCTGTTAGTGCTTTTTTCACTTGAAGTGCTGTGTATTCGCTAAAGATGCCATGAACTTGTAGGAGTTTTAACATTATAGCCCCTCGAAACTGTGCAAGTTTTATAGTTGTTGCAGGATTGTGAGCATAAAAAATATCTTCTACTGCTACTTCATCTATAGTGTGATTTTTAAAAACAATATCAAGAGCTTCTACCATTTGAGGTATCTGAAATTGTAAATCCTCTGCTTTCATCTTTATAAGTCCAGCTTCAACTAAAGAGATTTTTGAGTTTTCTAGTTTTATAAGTGCATAACCCATATTTCTAGTTCCAGGGTCTATTCCTAATATTATCATGTATCTTAGTCTTTTTAATTTTTAAGCCATTATATACAAAAGAGTTTAAAAATTTATGCTTATTCACAAGGTAAATTTTTACTTATTCACATTTAAATTATAAAGAAAATAACAAGTTTTTATTGGTTCTAGCTTTGTAAACATAGGTCTTATAGCAAAATTATTACCAAGTACTTAAACATAATTTATGTAGTTTTGAGTTACTATTCACATCCAAATAATTTAAATAAGGCTTTATGTGAATATAGGTCAAGAAGTTTTAGAACTACTAAGAGAAGAGATAACAGAGCTACAATATAACAGATATATAAAGCAACTAACATATGATGCTAAAAAATCAACAAGTGATATGGCAATTTTTTATGCTCCTAATGCTCTTGTTTTAAACTGGATAAAAAATAAGTACACTGAAAAAATAGCTCACCTTTTTGAAATAAAAAATGGAACTAAGGTTAGTGTAAAAATTACTCTAAAAAGCTTAGTAAATATAAAAGGAAAGACACAAAAGAGTGAACAAAAACTACAACACTCTTTGCTAAATCCATCTCACACTTTTGATAACTTTATGGTTGGCGGCTCAAACCAGTTTGCTTATGCTGCAGTAAAAAGTGTTAGTGAATCAGCTGGAGAGGTTTATAACCCACTTTTTATCTATGGAGGAGTTGGTTTAGGAAAGACGCACTTGATGCAATCAGCTGGAAATGTTTTTCAAAACCAAGGTAAAATCGTTATATATACCTCAGTTGAACAGTTTTTAAACGACTTTATAAGGCATGTACGAAACAAAACAATGCCATCTTTTCAAGAAAAATATAGAAAGTGTGATGTACTTCTTATAGATGATGTCCAATTTTTAAGTAATAAAGAGGGAATACAAGAGGAATTTTTTCATACTTTTGAAGCGCTAAAAGGTGCTGGAAAGCAGATTATACTAACAGCTGATAAACATCCAAAAAAAATAGGTGGTTTAGAAAAAAGACTTCAAAGTAGGTTTGAATGGGGATTAGTTGCAGATATACAACCTCCTGAGCTTGAAACAAAAATCGCAATTATCAAAAAAAAGTGTGAGATTAACAAAGTAAAACTATCTAACGATATCATAAACTATATAGCTACTGTTATAGAGAGTAATGTTCGCGAAATAGAGGGAATTTTATCTAAACTCCATGCTTATTCACAACTTATGCATATAGAGATAGATTTAGCTTTTACAAAAAATGTTTTAAGAGATCAACTTCAAGAAAACAGAGCTAACCTAACACTAGATATTATAACAAATAGTGTTGCAAAAGATTTAAATATTAAACCAACTGAGATTCGCTCAAAGGGTAGAAGTAAAAATCTAGTATATGCTAGAAGAATTAGCATCTATCTATGTCGTGAACTAACCCAAAACACTATGCCACAACTCGCTCAATATTTTGGAATGAAAGATCATACTGCTATTAGTCATACTATCAAAAAGATAAATGAACTTATGAAAAATGATGAAGATTTCAGAGTTAAAATCGAAGAATTGACCAATAAGATAACTTCTGTATCTTAAATGTTATATTTTTGTTTAAAAAAAGATATAATCGTAAAAGTGAATAGATGTGAGTAGAGTTACTTTGGTTCATCACATCCAAAAAGCTCTGTGAGTAGGAGTCAAAAAGTGATATTCACATAATCACTCTCTCCTACTACTACTTACTAAATATTATATAATAATAGGAATTCATATGAAGATAACAATCTCTAAATCAATCATAGAAAACATACTAATAAATGCTCAACCATTTTTAGAAAAAAAAGATACTTCTCAAATAACATCTCATGTCTATATAAATGTTGATGAAAAAAATCTAACACTAAGAGCAACTGATCAAGAGATAGGCTTTGAAGTCTCTACTGAACTTGTAAATATTATATCTACTGGTAGTATTACGGCTAATGGTAAAAAACTTTTAGATATTATAAGAATACTAAAAGATACAGAAATAAATTTAGAAGTAAAAAATGAGATACTCTATATTTCACAATCTAACTCAAAATTTAAATTACCAACTTTTTCATATAATGACTTTCCAACATTTCCATCATATGATGCAAAACCTAGAATATCAATAGATTCTCACTCCCTTATAGAATCCCTTAAAAAAATAACTCCAGCGATTGATACTAACAATCCTAAATTTGAGTTAAATGGTGCACTTATAGATATAAAACAAGATAGCATCAACTTTGCATCTACAGATACTAGAAGATTAGCAATTGTTACCATACCAAATACAAGTGATAATGAGCTATCTATAATTATTCCAAAAAAAGCTATAGTAGAGATTCAAAAACTTTTCTTTGATGACATAGAAATGTACTATGATGATACGAATCTCATTATTCATTCAAAGCAATACACTTTTTTTACAAAACTTATAAATGGTAAATTTCCAGAATATACAAGAATTATTCCAAAAGATATAAAAAATTCTTTAGTCCTTCCAAAAGCTAAAATGATAGAGTCCATTAAACAAATTACTACTATATCTTCTGATGTTAAAATCAGTTTTTTAAATGATTTGATAGTATTTGAATCTTTAAGTGATGATAATATAGAAGCAAAAACAGAGATAAATTTCACAACAAATTTTAGTGAAGAGTTTGTTATTGCTATAAATTCAAGATATTTATTAGATTTTTTAAATAGTATAAATTCTTCAGAATTTACTATTGGGTTAAATGAAGGAAATCTTCCTTTTGTTCTTATAGATGCTAACTTTAAAACAGTTGTAATGCCAATAGTTATATAAACTTCTTATAAGTTACTTCACCTTTAATGAAGTAACTTCTCTACTAAACTCATAAAAATAGCACATAAAACTTTATTTTAATAAAGATTGGATAAAATGCTTTTAATTATGTCAAAATATTTTTTTAATAAAAATAATTTTCTTGTGACTATATATGAAATTTTTGTAGTAGGAAGTAAAGATGGATAAAAATTACGGTGCTAGTAATATTAAGGTTTTAAAAGGCTTAGAGGCTGTTCGTAAACGTCCTGGTATGTATATTGGTGATACTGGTCATCGTGGTTTACATCATTTAGTTTATGAAGTTATTGATAACTCTATTGATGAAGCAATGGCTGGTCATTGTGATACCATAAATGTAACACTTACTAAAAATAATAGCTGTATAGTTAGCGACAATGGTCGTGGTATTCCAACAGATATCCATCCAACTGAAGGAATTAGTGCTGCTACTGTTGCTCTAACTGTTTTACACGCTGGTGGAAAGTTTGATAAAGATACTTATAAAGTTTCAGGTGGACTTCACGGTGTTGGTGTTTCTGTTGTAAATGCCCTCTCTTCTGAGCTAAAAATGACCATCAACAAAAACGGTGAAAAGTTTGAACAAAATTTTGAAAAAGGTATACCTCAAGAAGCTCTCGCTGTTATAGGAAAGAGTAGAAAATCTGGAACTACAATTGAATTTAGTGCAGATCCAAGTATATTTACAGAGACTATTACTTTTGACTTTGATTATTTAGCAAAAAGATTTAAAGAACTTGCATATCTAAATCCATTTATTACAATTAATTTTAAAGATGAGAGATCTAACGTTAGTGAGTCTTACCATTTTGAGGGTGGTATAGCTCAGTATGTAGAAGATATGAACAAAAAAACTGCAGTAACTGCAGTTTACTCTTTTAGTACAAAGATAGAAGATATAGAGTTTGATATAGCTCTGATGTATAACGATACTTATGAAGAAAAACTTGCATCTTTTGTAAATAATATACGAACACCAAATGGTGGTACTCACGAAGCTGGTTTTCGTGCAGGACTAACACGTGTTATATCAAACTATAACTCTAAAAACAGCTCTGCAAAAGAAAAAGATGTAAAAATTTCAGGAGATGATACTTCTGAGGGACTTATTGCTATAGTTTCTGTTCGTGTTCCAGAACCTCAGTTTGAGGGACAAACAAAAGGAAAACTTGGTAATACCTATGTTAGACCTCTTGTTCAAAAATCTACTTATGAACTACTATCAAAATACTTTGAAGAAAATCCTATTGAAGCAAAAGCAATTGTTGGTAAAGCACTTATGGCAGCTCGTGGCCGTGAAGCTGCTAAAAAAGCAAGAGAACTAACACGCCGTAAAGATGTTATGAGTGTTGGAACTCTTCCTGGTAAGCTAGCAGATTGTCAAAGTAAAGATGCAAGCATTTGTGAACTCTACTTAGTCGAAGGTGACTCTGCTGGTGGTTCGGCTAAGATGGGAAGAGATCGTGTTTTTCAAGCGATATTGCCACTTAAAGGTAAGATTTTAAATGTTGAAAAAGCAAGATTAGATAAGATTTTAAAATCAGAAGAGATTACTAATATGATAACAGCTATGGGTTGTGGGATTGGTGATGAATACAATGAAGATAAACTTCGTTATCATAAAATTATTATTATGACCGATGCTGACGTTGATGGTTCTCATATTCAAACTCTACTCCTAACATTTTTCTTTCGTCACTTTCGTGATGTAGTTGAAAAAGGATATCTTTACTTAGCTCAACCACCTCTTTATCGTTATAAAAAAGGTAAAAAAGAGATTTATTTTAAAGATGATAAAGAGATGAATAGCTTTTTGATTGAAAATGGTATTGAGGTTTTAGAGATGCAAGGTGTTGGACAAAATGATCTTGTGGAATTTTTTAAGATGGTAGATCACTATAGAGGCTCACTAGTTTCACTAGAGAGAAGATATTCATTAATAAGTCTGATTCGTCATTTTATAGAAAATCCTGATCTTATAGGATTAGATATAAAAGCTATGTATGAAGAAGTTGAAAAATTTTTATTATCAAATGGAAACAATATATTAACTAAGAGTATAAATGAAGATTCTATTCATCTTTATGTTCAAACAAAAGGTGGAATGGAAGAGTTACTTATAAATGATGATCTCTTTGGAGCTCCACACTTTAATGAAGCTAGTTATGTCTTTAAAAAGATTCAAGAGTGGGATTTGACGTTTGATGAAGATATATTAGTTGTTTTAGAAAATATTAATGAATATGCTAAAAAAGGTTCATATATCCAACGCTATAAAGGTCTTGGTGAGATGAATCCTGATCAACTTTGGGAAACAACAATGACACCTGAAAACCGTGTTTTACTTCAGGTAACCATAGATGATGCAGAAGCAGCATCTGAGGCATTTGTCCTCTTTATGGGTGATGAAGTTGAACCTCGTCGTAACTATATAGAATCGCATGCTAAAGATGTTAAACATCTAGATGTCTAAAAATAATATATGCTACTTCCTGAGATAAAAGAGAAAAAACCGTTTTAAGTTAGCACTTAGAATGGGATTTCTTATCTTTTATCTCTATTTTTCACAAATCTATAACTAATTATAAAGCTATGGATACTATATTTTATATAAAAATGCTTATATTTTTTATATTTAGAATACTACCCTCAAATAAAAAAGTATAATAAAATGCTACAACGCTTAAAAAATATGGGAATATAAATAGTTATAGATAGAGTTGGTGTTATTCACGCAAGCTTTTTTATATTTAAAAGATATAGATATAGTGATATATGACTCATTTTATATAAAAGATAGACAATATTTAGACATTATAGAGATTTTTAGCCTTATAGTACATAGAAAAGGTGTAAAAACTTAGATAAAGATGATAGAATCTTATGAGATTTTACAAGAATTAAAAGATTTAGATATAGATTTCTTTCAGGAAAATTAGATTCCTGATATAAAACATAAGGAAAACAAATATGAAATATGGTGAAAAAATTGTAAATGAATTTGATGTAGAAAAAGATTTAGAAATATGGCCGAACCAATATAAAAGAAATTATCTTATAAAAATGACACTTCCAGAATTTTCTTGTTTGTGTCCTAGAAGTGGATATCCAGACTATGCAACTATATATTTGGAATATACTCCAGATGAGTTTGTAGTAGAACTTAAAGCAATGAAGCTATATATAAACTCTTTTAGAGAGAGACATATCTCTCATGAAAATAGCGCAAATGAGATATATGAAACACTTGAAAGTAAAATAAAGCCTAAATACATGAAAATTATAGCCGATTATAACCCTCGCGGAAATGTTCATACAGTAATAGAAATAGATAGTTCAAAAATTTAATAGATAGAAGGTAGATATGTTTTCAAATATGTTAGGTAAAATAGGAATCTCTACAAATGATAAAGAAAAGATGCATAATGAGTTAGTTGAGAGGATTTCTAGGATGAATCTAACAGATATGCGATCATATATCAACAATAGAATTTCAGATTTACCCGTGAGTGAAGATGGTTTAAAAGAGATTTTAAAAAGACTTCTAGAAGTAGATGAAAAAACAGATAAAAGATATATAGATATAGAAGATATGGATAGCAAGATAAGAAAAGGGCTTGACTTAATTATAAATATCTTAGCCAATAAAAAAATTACTATAGAGGCTATAGAAGTGGCAATAGAGCTCTTTGAAGCCTCAAAAGAGATTATAGAAAAGTATGATAATGATAATAAACAAATATATCACTCTAAGATAAGAGACTCTTTAAATAAAGCTATTGAAACTATGAATATGAAGAGTGAAATACAAAGAAAAATGGGTGTTATTGGTAGTTAGAAAGATAGTTTTTTAACCATTTTAACGCTTCATCTCTAGTAAAAAATTCTTCTCTCATTTGAGCTTCATAGCTTGCATCTAAAATATTTGAAAAGTCAGTTGATGGCTTTAGACCTAATAAAATCAAGTCCCTTCCCATTAAAATAGCTTTTAATTTTTTATCTACTACCCCTAACTCTTTTGCTCTTAATTTTACAGCTTCTCCAGTGCCAAATAGAGCTTCATTTAAAGTACAAAGATTTCTAATGTTTACTAAGCTCGCTAGTTTGTAAATATCATAATTACTTATTTTATTATTTGCTGCGCTAGAAGAGAGTTCTAAAAGTTTTGGGACAAAATGAAGAAGAGTTAAAACCTCTTTTAAGAGAAACTTATCATCGCTTAAAGATATAACAAACTCTTCGATTTTTATTTTATTAAATCTATAACAAAGAATTGCTAACATTAAAATCTCATTAGTTTTAGCATTGGTGGTTTTCTTAGATGCAAATCTATCTAGCGCCTCCATGATAAGATGCCAATCATCTAGAGTTAACAAATCTAAATTTTTAAAATATTTTAGTGCATCTAGT
This sequence comes from Sulfurimonas sp., assembly GCA_034006465.1. Lineage (GTDB taxonomy): Bacteria > Campylobacterota > Campylobacteria > Campylobacterales > Sulfurimonadaceae > Sulfurimonas. The sequence continues at coordinate 18,323 of JAVEST010000010.1, forward strand.
TCTCTTAAGAGTTCAAACCCAATAGAAGGCTTAGTAGATCTGAGTAGGATTTTTTTAATCTCTTCATAGATCCTTTCTTTTGGAAGTTCATGTAGCGCATCTTCTTTAATCATGTTAAAACATAGACTAAACAGCTCTTTGTGCATAGCAAAATTATATCTTGAGCAAAAACCTACAGCTCTTAACACTCTTAGAGGATCATCTACAAACGTCTCTGCATCAACCATTTTAAGGATTTTATTTTTTAAATCATCGAGTCCATTAAAGGGATCAAGTATAGTTTTGGCTCTTACATCAAAACCAATAGCATTGATACTAAAGTCTCTTCTTCTTGCTGCATCTTTAAAATTAAGCCCTTTATCTATCTTTATATCAAAGCCCAAATGTCCAGATGCTACTTTAGAATCAAGTCTAGGAAGAGTAAAATCTAAATCATAACTCCCCATCTTTAACTTACAAACTCCAAAGCTTTTCCCAACTATGTTTATTTCTCCAAACTCTTCTAAGATATTTTGCAACACATCAAAGCTATCTACATTATAAACTTCAATATCAATATCAATTGAGTCAAACCCTAATAAAGTATCTCTAATATACCCACCAACTATAATGGCTTTTGCATTTTCTATTCTTAATTTATCAAAGATTTTATCTAAAAAGTTTGGATAATCAATCATATTTCCTCTTATCATTTGGTTTTAGTAATTTTTCTCAAAACTAATATTTATAGTAGTAAATATCTATTTTAAGAGTATATTTTGAGATATTATAACAATAAAATGATGATTTATTTTAGATACTTTAAATTTCATAACAGTGATTGGCGAAAAATAAAGCTTTTTTTAGATATAATCGCGAAAATTTTTCCATCTTAAAAAGTAAGCTCTCTACTGCTTCTTTAATACTAAAATTTGGAAATATCAATGGAGAAAAATTGATGCAAAAGATTAGAAATATTGCAGTTATTGCACACGTTGACCATGGTAAAACTACGATCGTTGATGGCTTGTTAGAACAATCAGGAACATATGGAACTCACGAACACCACGACGAACGTGCAATGGATAGCAATGCTATAGAAAAAGAGAGAGGAATCACTATTCTTTCTAAAAACACGGCTATTCGTTATAAAGATTATAAGATTAATATTATTGACACTCCGGGCCACGCTGACTTTGGTGGAGAAGTTGAGCGTGTTCTTAAGATGGTTGATGGCGTTTTAGTTTTAGTTGATGCTTATGAAGGTGTTATGCCACAAACAAAGTTTGTTGTAAAAAAGATGCTAGCACTAGGTAAAAAACCTATTGTTGTTATAAACAAGATTGACAAACCTTCAGCTGATCCAGAACGCGTAGTTGATGAGATGTTTGACCTATTTGCAGATATGGGCGCAACAGATGAGCAACAAGATTTTCCAGTTATCTATGCAGCAGCTCGTGATGGTATAGCAAAACTAAATATGGAAGATCCAGATGGAAATTTTGAGTGTATTTTTGAAACCATTTTAAAGCATGTTCCTGAACCTGAGGGAGATAGAGATAACCACACACAAGCACAAGTTTTTACACTTGACTATGATAACTATGTAGGTAAGATTGGAATTTCTCGTATATTTAATGGAATCATAAACAAAGGCGACAATGTTATGCTTGCTAAAGCTGATGGAGCACTTGTTAAGGGAAGAATCACTAAGCTTATAGGTTTTCACGGACTTAATCGTATGGAGATTGAACAAGCTGAAGCTGGAGATATCGTTGCATTTGCAGGGTTAGAAACTGTTGATGTTGGAGATACTATTTGTGACCCATCAAATCCAGTTCCACTAGATCCTATGCACATTGAAGAGCCAACTCTAACGGTTGTATTTTCTGTAAATGACTCACCACTTGCAGGTCAAGAGGGAAAACACGTAACATCTAACAAAATAAAAGATCGTCTTGAGTCTGAGATGCAAACAAACGTTGCTATGAAATTAGAAGTAGTAGGCGAGGGTAAATTTAAAGTTTCAGGTCGTGGTGAACTTCAAATTACAGTTTTAGCTGAAAATATGCGTCGTGAAGGTTATGAGTTTGGTGTATCTCGTCCTGAAGTTATTGTTAAAGATATAGAAGGCGTAAAATGTGAACCATTTGAGCATCTAGTTATCGACGTACCTGAAGAGTTAAGCGGTTCAGTTATAGAGAGACTTGGTAAGAGAAAAGCTGAGATGAAGTCAATGTTACCAATGGGACAAGGCTTTCAGCGTATAGAGTTTGAGATACCAGCTCGTGCACTTATAGGTTTTCGTGGTCAGTTTTTAACAGATACAAAAGGTGAGGGTGTAATGAACCACTCTTTCTTAGAGTTCCGTCCGTATTCTGGAGGAGTTGATTCAAGAAGTTATGGCGCTCTAGTCTCTATGGAAAATGGAGAAACACTATCTTTTTCACTCTTTGGTATTCAAGATCGTGGAGTTCTTTTTATAGGGCCACAAACTAAAGTTTATGAGGGAATGATTATTGGTGAACACTCTCGCTCAAATGACTTAGCAGTAAATCCTATTAAAGGAAAAGCACAGTCAAACGTTCGTTCTTCTGGCGCAGATGAGGCTATTAAGCTTATACCACCTAGAGGTATGTCACTAGAGCGTGCACTAGAATGGATAGAAGATGATGAGCTTTTAGAGATAACTCCTCTAAATATTCGTATTCGTAAAAAGTATCTAACTGAAAGCGAAAGAAAAAGACATTCTAGAGGGGCTAAATAGCCTCTTTAATGAAGGGACACCCTTGTCCCTTACAAACCCTTTAATATGGAGTATGCCATTGGTTAGCATACCTATATTATGGAGTATGCCATTGGTTAGCATACCTAAAAATTACAAAAAATTCATTTTCGAGAGTAACAAAGTATCTTAGATTAGAAACGATGTAAAAACTCTGTCATATCTTTTATACATAGAGGCTGTGAATAATAGTAGCCTTGAATAAAATCACAGCCATTTTCTAGCATAAAGTTTTTTTGCCCCTCATTTTCAACTCCCTCAGCAATGACTGTAAGATTTAAATTTTGGCATAAGCTTATTATAGTTTTTGAAATAGCTGCATCTTCATCATTATAAGGCAGATCTTGCACAAAAGACCTATCTATCTTTAGCTTATTAATCGGAAGACTCTTAAGATATGAAAGGGATGAGTAGCCAGTTCCAAAGTCATCAACAGCTATAGATATTCCTAGTGCACTAATTTTTTTAAGTGCAGTGATAGACTTTTTTGGATTTTGCATGATTTGACTCTCTATAAGTTCAAATTCTATCTCTTCATAATGGCACTTACAAGTGCCTATCATCTTTCGCAAAAAATCTAAAAAATCTGTTTCTTCCAGCTGCATAATTGCTAGATTCAAGGAGAGCTTACCAGGATTTAACCCGCTATTATGCCACTCTTTAAACTGTGATAGTGCTTTTTTCATCACTATTCTATCTAGCTCTACAATCATTCCAGTAGCCTCAGCAAGGGGTATAAATTTATCTGGATTGATGATCCCCATAGTAGGATGTTGCCACCTAACAAGAGCTTCCATTCCTACTAGTCTGTTCTGTTTTGCATCTATTTGTGGTTGGAAGTATACAATTAGTTCATCCTCTAGAAGGGCTTTTTTTAGTGCAGTTTGCAAAAAAACTCTCTCAAATGCTTTTTCAGTCATAGCCTCATCATAGAAAGAGTAGGTATTTCTTCCATCACTTTTTGCTTTATACATTGCTGTAATAGCATTTTTTAAAAGAGATTCTGCGTTATCACCATCATTTGGGTAAATGGAGATGCCAACACTCATACTAATATATAAGGTGTGTGCATCTATATAGGTAGGTGCACTTAAAATTTGCATTTTTTTAGTAAGAAGTTCTGTAATGTTTTCAATATCATCGATATCGTTTAAAATAATACCAAACTCATCTCCTTCAAGTCTTGAGAGAGTATCAGATATTCTCATCTCTTTTTTGAGCCTTTTACTCAATTTTAGTAAAACCTTGTCTCCAATATTGTGACCTAAAGACTCATTTATCTCTTTGAAGTGATCTAAGTCTATAGATAAGACTGCTATTTTTCTCTTATATCTTTGTGCTAGGTTTATGGATTGTTCTAGTCTATCCATAAATAAAATGCGGTTTGGGAATGATGTGAGTAGATCATAGTGTGCTTTATATTCTAACTCTTTTCTTTGCTCTTTTAATATTTTTAAGCTTTTTTGTAGTTCTTCTTGTGTTTTTTTGAGGTCTGTTATATCCCGTGCAGTACCAATAGTGCCTATAATATCTCCATCTGAATTATAAAAAGGTTCTTTGTGTATTTCTAAAATTAAAAGCTCTCCTTTTATGTTCGCAGATTCTTCTATCTTTAGGGGCTTTTTATTTAGTATAACATCTATATCAGAGCTTTGGCATAAACCCCCAAAAGTGTGCCAATTTGGGATATTTTTATATTTTTTCTGCTCCCTTAGAGTAAAAAAATTATCATTTTTTCCTATGGGCTCATTGATATCTTTTGCCAGTAAAAATTTGTCACATAGAGCTTGATTTGCATAGATATAATTTCCTTCTAAATCTTTAACCCATAACAAGTCATTTAAGTTTTTAGTAAGTAATTTAAGTAACCCAAAACTATCAATATTAAAGTCTTTTAGCTCAAATGCCATAAAATGTCTCCAAAATATCTTTAAAAACATTTTACACTAAAAATGATAAATGGTAAGAGAAATTTTACTTAAAATCTTTTTTTATAACTATGACAATATGGAAGTGAGCCTTTTTTCTTATAGTAGTTTTGATGAGACTCATCTGCCTTGTAAAATTCACTGCTATCTAAAATCTTTGTAGCGACCTTGTAACCATTTGCTTCAAGCTCTGCTATTAGTTTTTCTATAATTTTCTTTTCATTTTCATTGCTTACAAAGACTGCAGAGAGATATTGTGAACCAATATCTGGGCCTTGTCCATTTGTCTGTGTTGGGTCATGTATCTCAAAAAAAGTCTTAGCTAGCATCTCGTAAGATACTTTGTTTTTATCATAGATAACTTCAACAGCTTCTAAGTGACCAGTCCTGCCACCTACAACTTCTCTATAACCTGGATTTTTAACATGTCCGCCCATAAAACCAGAGTGAACTTCTTTTACGCCATCGAGTTTTTCTAAGTAGTACTCAACTCCCCAAAAACAGCCGCCTGCAAAGTAAGCATAAGAGAGATTTTCATCTTTTTTCTCTTTAGTCTCATCTAGTTTTATAGAGATAGAATTTACACAGTGTCTAGTATTTTTAGGAGTAAATCCCTCGCCAAGAAAAACATGACCGAGATGCCCACCACAAGTCGCACAAACTATCTCAACTCGTCTTCCATCAGCATCTGGTACTCTTTTTACTGCACCCTCGATGGCATCATCAAAACTAGGCCAGCCACAGTTTGAGTCAAACTTATCATTTGACTTGTAAAGTGGTGTATCACAAATCTTACAAGTGTAGATGCCATTTGATTTTTCATTTGTGTATTTGCCACTAAATGGTCTCTCTGTACCTTTGTTGATAAGCACTCTTTTTTCTTCATCACTAAGTTGTTCAACTCTCTTTTGATACGGTTCTAAATTCATTGCATTCATAGTAGTAATTAGCAGTATGAAACATAAAAAAAACTTCATACGCATCTCCTTTATATCATTTATTTTGTCACACAAAAGGAACGAGTCTTTTTGTTGCGCTAGGATTACCATTATATGAACTTACATATTAAAATGACTCACAAAAAAAACTACAGTTTTTTGGCTCAAGCAAAGATTTAGTTTCTGATTTTTAGATTTATGAAAACAAAATCTTGAGATGGTATAATCATAAACTTTATTCAATATAAGTAGGATCACATGAAAAGAAAAAACATATATAATCCAGATTCAAAAGAAAATGTAAACGATAGAAAAGTATTTGGCGGAGACCCAACGGGTATTTTTGAGCTAAATAACATTAAATATCAGTGGGCTTATAATCTTTGGGAAGTGATGCTAAACAACACTTGGTTTCCAAAAGAAGTAGATATGACTCGTGATGTAAATGACTATAAAAATCTAACAGAGCATGAAAAAGTAGCTTATGATAAGGCTCTTGCACAGCTTATATTTATGGACTCACTTCAAACTAACAACCTTATAGATAATGTAAATCCTTATGTTACCTCTCCAGAGATAAACCTTATTTTAGTTCGTCAATCTTTTGAGGAAGCTCTTCACTCTCAATCTTATGCAGTTATGGTTGATAGCATCTCAACAAATTCGGCTGAGATTTATGAACTATGGCGTCGTGATATGATGCTAAAGGGTAAAAATGATGCAATTGCGAAAGTTTACTTAGAGCTTGCTGCAAACCCAACTGAACACAACTTTGTAAAAGCGTGTTTTGCTAACCAAATTCTAGAAGGTATCTACTTCTATAGTGGTTTTACATATATCTACACACTAGCACGCTCAGGTAAGATGCTAGGATCTGCACAGATGATAAGATTTATCCAAAGAGATGAAGTGACTCACTTAGCTCTTTTTAAAAACCTTATAAACACTCTTAGAAAAGAGAGAGCAGACCTTTTTACTCCTCAGTTAAAAGAAGAAGTTATAGAGATGTTTAGAGAAGCGGTAAAACTAGAGAGCGACTGGGGCAAGTACATAACTCAAGGTCAAATTTTAGGGCTAACAAACGACATAGTTGAGCAGTATATTCAGTTCTTAGCAGATGATAGACTTGCATCTGTAGGTTTTGACAAGCTTTACAATGTTAGTAATCCTATAAAATGGGTAGATGACTTTGCAAAGTTTAACGACCAAAAAACTAACTTTTTTGAGGGAACTGTAACTAACTATTCAAAAGGCTCTTTAAGCTTTGATGATGATTTTTAATCACCTCGTTCACATTAAGTAAGATATAAAGGAAAAAAAATGCATCGCATCCGTAACTATGATATAAAAAGATCCAGCGCACTTCCAAGAAGTTTTTCAATGAGATATGTGTTTGTACTACTATTTATGTTTTTTGGAACCCTTCATGCAAATGAGTATAAAGCTATATTTGACTGTAGCTCGGGAGATGCTAACTACATAAAAACTCGTATGTGGTTAATTGGTAAGACCATGAGCATGGTAGAAGAGAGCGGAGACAAAGCGAACTTTGTCATCACACTTCATGGCTCATGTGTACCTATGATTTCAAAAAACTATGATTTTATAGTTAAAGAAAAAGATGTAGCAAACACAAAACAGGCGCAAGAGCATCTTAGAGAGTTAGCGCAAAAGAGAGGAGTTAAAGTTATTGCATGTGCAATGAGTTTGGCTTCAAATGCTATAGATAAAGAGGATGTACTTGAGTTTGTCCACATCACTCCTAACAGTTTTATAGATACTATTGCTTATCAAAACAGCGGCTATGCTATTATGACATTTAAGTAAATTTAGAACTAATGATAGCTAACTATTTAAAGGCTCTTTAAGCCATAATGATTTTTAATTTAGGAAAATATAAATGCAAGTAAACTTTACAAAACTATATAGACTTTGGCATCTACTAACAGCTGTTAGTATTTTTGGTATCTTTATAACATACTACGTGGGTTATAACCAAACACTAAATGTTTGGTCTGATGCAATGTTGGGTGTCCACACCATTTTTATAATAATGCTCTTAGCTGGTGTTATGACTAGACTCTACATGGCTTTTACTGGGATAAACAGCGTTCCGCTAATGCACCTTATCCGTGCAAAGTCACTAAAAGATGCAAGCATAGCTATAGTTTACATAGCTATGTGTACAGCTCTTTTAGTAACACTACTTAGTGAGATATATATACTTACAGTACTAGGTAATGCTACCATGACATGGGTTCATGAGCTTAGAAATAACACTCAACCCATCTTTGTTTTGTTAGTAGCATCTCATATAGCTATAGTTCTTTACCAAAATATAATCAACAAAAGTGGGACTATAAAAAAGCTTATAAATGCTAGCGATAGTTAAGAATCTATAAACTATGAAGAAGCTTGTCTCACTACTTTTTGATACACAAAAAATAGACTATGAAAAAAATCTAAGCACTCTTTTAAAACTTATAGAGCAAAGAGATGAGGGATCTATCATAGTAGCACCTGAAGTCTGTTTGACAAGTTATGACTATGAAAATTTTGAAAAAGCTTTAGACTTTGCAGATATGGCTGATGATGCTATTAAAAAAGTATCTAAAAACAAAACCATCATACTAACCATGATGCAAAGAGATTTAGATGAAGTCTTTAACTTTGTAAAGATCTACTATAACGGCGAAATAGTCCATAAAAGGGCCAAAACAAGGCTCTTTCGCTTTGGAGATGAACACAAGTTCATAAGCGAGGGAGATGCTAAAGATATAGAGATAGTTGAAGTTGATGGCATCAAGATAGGCATACTTATCTGTTTTGAACTTCGCTTTAAAGAGCTTTGGCAAAAACTAGAAGGGGCTGATATTATAGCAGTTCCATCGTGGTGGGGAGTCTTAAGAACTGAGCATTTTGTTAGTTTAACTCAAGCACTAGCCATTATGAACCAGTGTTATGTGGTGGCGAGTGATTCTAAAGATGCAGAGTGTACAAAAATGAGTGGCATCATAACTCCCCACGGAGTTGTAGATAGAAACCTTGGCAAAGAAGCACTAGAGATAGAGTACTCTAAAAAAGAGATAAGTATTATGAGAAGATATATGGATGTAGGGATAAAATAGTTGGACAGAATAACAGCAACAAAAACGGCAAGATTAGCAGATGAGTGTCATCAAAAGTTCGCACTAGATGCGAGAGTAAAAGAAGCAATAGCAAATACCAACAGAGAGAAGTTTGTACCAACAGGATTTAAGCATAACGCTTACAAACTTGATGCGCTTCCGATGGGCTCAGCTCAGTGGATAAGCTCGCCACTTACAGTTGCAAAAATGACACAATATTTAGAGCCAAAAGGTGCAGATAGAGTCTTAGAGATAGGTTGTGGAAGTGGTTATCAAGCTGCAGTGTTATCGCATCTCTTTCGTGGCGTTTTTACCATAGAGCGTATAGAATCCCTGATGCTAGAAGCTAGAGTTCGCTTTAGAGAACTCAAAATTGGAAACATCCACACAAGACTAGATGATGGTCAAAATGGCTGGATACAATATGCTCCATTTGATAGAATTTTATTTTCAGCATCAACAAAAAAAATCCCACAAAAACTCTTCGATCAGTTGGCTGATGGCGGAATTTTAGTCGCTCCGATGGAAGTAGCTAACAAACAAGTCATAACAAGTTATAAAAAAAATGGCTCATCTATCCAAGTTAAAGAGCTAGAAGCTTGTGATTTTGTGCCTGTTCTTGATGGGGTTCAGAAGTAGTTTTTTTTAGCAATTTAGTTTTAAATATGTAGGTTTTAAAGTTCAAAGCAGTTTGAGAAACGATGCCTTTAGGAATGCTAGCCAGTGACATTCTCCACGATGAACTTCGCACAGTACATCTTTAAAACTAAAGTACGCTTTACAAAACCCTATCTACGAGGTTAGAACCTCGCTTCTAAAAGAGATGTGAGGTTTAAAACACTCTTAACTCTTTTGGAAGCTAACTATATGTAAAATACCACTAACTTAAAAAGGGTGAAGTTATGGAAAATATGTATGGTATAAACTACTCAAAACCAGAAGTTACTCTACTTCAAGAGACTGGCATCGGAGTGGCTGAAACGGCCGCTAGGACTTGTTATGACTCTTTTGCAAATAGTGAAAATGAGGCCATAAAGTTCATCGAAGATGCTATGCCAGATGCTCTTATTTGCAAAGAGATAAATGATATAGAAGATTCAAATCTTCTTGATGATTTGGCGTGGACATATTTTCATCATAGTATTTTAGAGCATGCAAATCTTAGCTTTTTGGTTCGTGGAACTTCAAGAGGAGTTTTGCAAGAGCACGCTCGTCACCGCATCCAAGCTATAAGTGTAAGAAGTACTCGTTATACTATGAGCTCCATCATCAACGCTTTTGTGGCATCTAGTGGTGATAGAGAGTTTTTTATATCTAAGATTTTATCTTTTGATATGTTTGTAACTTGTGATGAAGATTACAACAGGCTTGAAATCTCGGCAATGTTTGATAAACTATCATATCAGCAAAAAAATCTGCCAGACTTTAGTGAGATAGCCATAGCTAAAAGTTCTTTGGGTTTTTTAGAAGAGTTCAAAGATGATGCAGAGGCTATGTTTAAAGCTTTAGAGTTAGGCAAGAAAAAGCGAAATGTTGGAGATGCATTTAAGCACATCATTACTGACAATGTAAAAGTAGATATGGTTGTGACTTTTAACCTTAGAAGTCTAAAAAACTACTTTACTCTTAGAGATAGCGGTGCAGCATTTTTTCAAATCCGTTGGTTAGCACAAGAGATGATGAGAGTAACACCTATGAAATATTTAAATCTTATAGTAAAAAAGAAGTAAAAATGTATAAATATTTAATCCTAGCAACGCTTATATTTGGTGGATGTTCTAACGTGACATTTAACGCAAGTATGTGTGAGCAAATAGCAAAAGAACCAAATAGCATCATGCCTAAAGAGTGCATGAAGTATGATGAGCAAGAGGCTCAAAAAGCTTTTGATAATACAAAACATAACAAAGTTCAAAGCAAAGAAGATATAGTAGAGTTTAACAAAGAGTAGCCGTGAACAACTCCAAAGCCATCTCTCTTAACTTAGTTATTCCACTCCTAATTGCCGCTCTTTTTGCGGCGATTTTATACAATGCGCAGAAACTACCTGAGATTATATTTGACATAGTTGTTTATCTTTTTTATGGTCTAAGTCTCTTGGTTATCTGGGTTTCATGGCACTTTAATCGCAATAGATTTATATTTGTAATCATCCCTCTTATCTTGATTTATTTAGGATTTGAGTACTTTGGTGCCAAAAAAGCAACACATTTATTCTTGTATGCATCTATGCTTTATCCTCTGCATCTAATGGTTTTTTTGGTTTTTAAAGAGAGGGGACTCTTCTCTTTTTGGGGCATCTTAAAGATAGTCTTTGTTGCATCTGAGATAGCCTTAGTTCTATATTTGCTTTACTATCCAAAAGAGAGCATAGAGGCTTACCTGAGTCTGAAACTCTTTGCTGCAAACTTTTACCCACTTAAAGATTTTAGTATTGCCATTGGCATCTTTGTTTTGTTTGTTATGTTAGCTTTAGTTTTGTTTGGCAGATACTTGATGTATGCTACTTCTTTTTTTGCCCTTCTTTTGACTTTTTACGCAGGACTTTACTTTTTAAAGACTCCACATGCTACTGAGGTAGCTTTTTTAGCATTTACGACTATTATCTTTGTGCTTTTGATTCGTGAATCTTACAGGCTCGCCTTTTATGATGAACTTACAGCTCTCCCAGGGCGTAGGGCGATGATAGAAGATATGGCAAAACTTGGAAGAAAGTACTCTTTGGCAATGTGTGATATAGATTTTTTCAAAAAGTTTAACGACACTTATGGGCACGATACAGGTGATGAAGTTTTAAAGATGGTGGCATCTAAGTTTAAAGAGGTCAGTGGTGGCGGGAAAGCTTATAGATATGGAGGAGAGGAGTTTGTGATACTGTTTCCATCCAAAGATACAAGCGAGTCTTTTGCTCATGTAGATACTCTAAGACAGCAGATTGCAACTACCCCTTTTAGTGTGAGAAATAAGAGCAGTACTAAAAAGATATATATAAATATCTCAGCTGGAGTTACTCAAAACTCACAAAAAGACAAGGATCCTTTTGCTGTTATGAAAAGAGCTGATGATGCACTCTATAAGGCTAAAAAAGCTGGAAGAAATCAGGTTATTAAAGGCTAAGAGTGCTATTTGGCTATAATTGCGATATTAATTTAAAAAGGTAAGATAATGAGTTTAGAAAAAGAGTTACAAAGTAGAAGTGGTGGTGTTTGTGAATTGTGCGGAAGTAGCGAGGGTTTAAGCGTTTTAGAAGTTGCTCCATCAGATGCAACTGCAAACACAGC
>JAVEST010000137.1:0-4616 GCA_034006465.1 Sulfurimonas sp.
CTAGTGGCAAACCCTCATTTGTCCATAGTACAACCAAAAAAGCAATTATCCCTAAAAGTGACGCTTGAGTTGTGTTAAAAAGGGTCAGCGAAAGCACAAAGACGAAAAACCCTATTGCAACTCCAATGGCTATTTTTTTAAACTGCTCTTTTTGACCATCTTGTGCTTTTTGCTCCTCTTCTTTCCAATTCATCTAAAAAGCCCTTTTCCTACCATTTAAATACTCTATTAACTAGAATTAAATTTTCTTTTCTATCTGCAAATATTTTAATAACCCCACATTTATATAATTGAACCACTATTAATCTTTAAGCTAGATTTTGTGTCAAGCACGGGATGACAAGACACACATCATCCTGAACTTGATTCAGGATCCGACTTATAATTATTTAGATCCCTCTACTAGTAACTGATTATACATAAATTTATCTATTTTTTGATTAAGGTCAAAGCTATTATAATAGTATTTATTTATAATACTCATAAATATGTTTAATAAAAGGTCTTGTTATGAAAAAATTATTGTTAACCACTCTTTTAGTTACTTCATCTCTATTTGCCCAAACTTCAGAGATCGAAGCCCTGGCTGTAGAGAAGTGCGGAAGTTGTCATCTCATCGGTGCTATCACAAAAGATAAACTAAATAATATGTCAGCACCACCATCATGGGCACTGTCAAAAAAAGTAAAAACTGCTTATCCAGATAGAGCTAAAGCAATTGAGTTTATAGTTGAGTACACTATGAGCCCATCAGAAGATAAGATGCTCTTTTCACACAAAACAAAAGAGCGTTTTGGTATGATGCCATCACAAAAAGATATGATAAGCGAAGATGAGTTAAGAGCGGTTGCTGAGTATATTATCGACAACTAAAAGCTAGCTAGAGAGAAATTTCTTAAGGGAATTTCTCGGATCCTCACCCTCTAGCATCTCATAAACTTCTCTTGCTATTGGAAGGTATAGTTCTCTGTCTTTTGCTATCTTATGAAGTGCGTATGCAGTTCCAATCCCCTCTGCCACTTCACCTAGCTCTTCTAGTATCTCTCTTTGAGTCTTGCCTTTTGCTAAACCTAGCCCAACACGAAAGTTTCTACTCATGGTTGAAGATGCCGTTAAAAACAGATCACCTGCCCCACTAAGCCCTATAAAACTCTCCTCTTTTGCACCATAAAAATAACCAAATCTTTGCATCTCTACTAACCCACGAGATATAAGAGATGCTGCCGCATTTTTGCCAAGTTCTAAGCCTTCGCAAACTCCAGCAGCTATGGCTATAACGTTCTTGTAAGCGCCAGCAACTTCTGCACCTACTACATCAGTAGAGGTATATGTTTTTATAAAAGATGGAAAAAAACTTGCAAATTTTTCACTTAACTCTTCATTTTTGGAGTTGATAACAAGCGCTGTTGGCAGAGATTTTTGAACTTCTGTTGCAAAAGATGGACCTGAGAGATATGCTATATCTTCATCTTTTACATACTCTTTGTAGATATCATTTAAAAAAAGGCCACTAGAGGCTTCTATGCCTTTTGCTGCTACTAAAATCTTCTGAGCATTATTTACAAAATGTTCTTTAAGCCATAAGGATATCTCTTGAGCAGGAATAGCAATTACGAGATATTCTAGCTCTAAAATCTCCTCTAGTGAGACAAAGTTTTTTATATCCCTTGGAGTTCTTGAAGTGATGTAAACCTCATTTTTCTCACCGAGAGCAAAGGCTAAAGCACTTCCCCACTTTCCAGCTCCGATAACTCCTATCTTACTCATGCTTATCCAAGCTTAGCTTTTAGTATCTCATTTACCGCTTGAGGATTTGCACTACCTTTTGATACTTTCATAACTTGACCTACAAAAAAACCAAAGAGTTTATCCTTTCCGCCTCTATATTGCTCAACCTTATCTTGATTTGCAGCGATAATCTCATCACACATAGCTTCTAGAGCACCAGTATCACTAACTTGCTTTAATCCAAGTGCATCTATGACACCATCTACATCAAGATTTTCTTCCATCAGTCTATCAAGGACTTCTTTAGCTGCTTTTCCACTTATAGTGTTGTCTTCTATTCTTTTAACAAGATGCCCAAGTTTCTTTGCATCTACTGGAGAGTTTGTGATATTCACATCTCCTTTTAGACGACCTTGAAGCTCGACAGTAAGCCATGTTAGAGCATTTTTAGCACTTACACCCTCTTCCATCATCGTCTCAAAAAAGTGAGCCATTTCCAAGCTTGATGTTACAACACTAGCGTTGTAATCACTCATGCCGTAATCTTTTACAAATCTTGCCATTTTTTCATCTGGAAGCTCTGGGATTTTAGAGTAAATCTCCATCATTTCATCTGTTACTATAGTCTTTAATAAGTCTGGTTCAGGAAAGTAACGATAATCCGCAGCTTCTTCTTTACCACGCATAGAACGAGTCTCTTGTTTTACTTGGTCAAAGAGTCTTGTCTCTTGACATATCTCTTTATCATAAACGCCATCTTCCCACGCTTCACTCTGCCTTGCAACTTCAAGTTCTATGGCTCTTTGGATAAATCTAAAACTGTTTATATTTTTAATCTCAACACGAGTATATAGTTTTTTATCACCCTTTGGTCTGATAGAGACGTTAACATCAACTCTAAAACTACCCTCTTGCATATTTGCATCACCAATATCAAGATAACGGATAATAGCGTGAAGTTTTTTAAGATATAAAACAACCTCCTCCGCACTCGACATATCTGGCTCTGAAACTATCTCTAAAAGAGGCGTTCCTGCACGGTTTAAGTCAACTTTTGAGATATCACCATCATGTATATTTTTACCAGCATCAGCTTCAATATGTGCACGATTTATACGTATGGTTTTAGTGCTTCCATCTTCAAAATCTATGCGGAGTTTTCCATGCTCGACTATGGGTGTATAGAGTTGTGTTATCTGATAGCCGCTTGGAGAGTCTGGATAGAAGTATGACTTTCTATCAAAATAAGATGTCTTGTTTATCGTTGCATCTATGGCAGTACCAAGCATGATGGACTTATGTAGAACCTCTTTGTTAAGAACTGGTAAGGCACCTGGAAGTGCTAAACAAGTTGGACAAGTATTTGTATTTTGTTTGTGGTTAAAACTCGTAGGACACGAGCAAAAAAGTTTTGTTTTTGTATTTAGTTGTACATGGACTTCAAGCCCTATAACTACTTCAAACATAGGTTTCCTTAAATAGATAATTATCTCTATTTTAGCAAAACTTAGCTTTTACTTCTCATAAATCACAGAAGATAATGCTCTTTTAAAAGCTCAAACTCTATTTTAGTTATAACATCTTTTTGAAGTAACTCTTTTAGTTCTTCTATCCTGTCTGCTTTAATTCTATCTTTTGCTACTTCTTGTTTTTTAGGCTGATAGGCTTTAGCATGTCTGCTAGAGTAGATATATGATACTATTCCCATAATCCCAAAGACTGTTACAAACAAAATAGCTTCTATATATATGCTGTTTAAATCATCTTGAGTTACACTATCGGCATAAAGGGATGAAAATAATCCTAGAAAGAGCAATATAAATATTTTCATTTTGACTCGCTATCTTTACTATATATCTTCTCTAATAACTCTGTCTGCTTTTTAGCCTCTTGTAGTTTTTGTCTGTTGATGGCAAAGGCATCAAGAGCTAAAATCATAAAAAGCGAGATAACAACAAAAAGAACTGTGATAAAAAGAGCTAGTGAGAAGCCTAAAAAAAGGAAGAGTTTAAAAGTTATCAAAGCACCAAAGACGACTATCGCCCAAGATGCTCCGAGCAAAAAGCTAATGATTCTATCGAATTTATCTTTTTGCATCTGCTTAAAGCGCTAAAGACCTAGTGATCTTCAACTGCTATTGCAGAACCGATATAAACTGTTGTTAGCATCATAAAGATAAATGCTTGTAAAAACGCCATAAAAGTAAGAAGCGCAAATGGAATCATTGGAAGTAACCACGGAGCTAGCATAAGTATTACCATCAAGAACATATCATCACCTTTTACGTTTCCAAAAAGACGGAAGCTAAGTGAGATAAGACGAGAAAAGTGTGAAACTATCTCGATTGGAAACATCAACCAGTATAACCACCAAACTGGCCCTAAAAAGTGCTTAAAGTACTTTACAACACCTTGACGACGGATACCTTCATAGTTGTAGTAAACAAAAACAACAAGTGCAAGTGTTAGAGGTAACTCTAAAAAAGCTGTAGGAGCTTCAAAACCTGGGACTACCCCAATCAAGTTTGCTATAACTACAAAAAGACCAATAGTTGCAATAAGTGGAACATAACGACGAGCATTTTCAGCTCCCATTACATCTTTGCCCATCTGTAAAACGCCAGACATATAAGCTTCCATCAGGTTTTGAGTTCCTTTTGGAACTAGTTGAAGATTTGACATAGCAACTCTTGCTAACAACACCGCTAAACCTGCTGATAGCAACATATGCGTCATATATATAAAGGTCTTATCGTGAGATATTAAACCGAAAAATGTGAATAATTCACCCATAGGTGCACTCCCTGTCTCGTAAAAATTGCATGATTATAATCTAACTAGCATTAAATTATTCTAATACCAGCCATTTTCTAGCTATTTCTTTGCTAA
>JAVEST010000011.1:0-29867 GCA_034006465.1 Sulfurimonas sp.
TTATGATGCAAACCCGCTTTTAAAGCAGTCTTTTGCTACAACTATCTGCTTTTGTTTCTCTTTTCTTTTTGTATCTTTTTCTACAAAAATCTTCTTTCTTGTTTTAGGGTCTAGCTCTGTGTAGTACATAACTGCGGAGTAAGTGCTAGGAGTGGGAGTAAAAACTTGCGCTTGTTCTGGGTTCATCTTTAGCTCATCTGTAGTAAAACGTTTTAGCTCATGCATATCTTTTTCTTCACATCCAGGGTGTGCAGCTATAAGATAGTAGGTTAAAAACTGATTTTTACCTGACTCTTTGTTTAGTCTATCGTACATCTTTTTAAAGTCAACTAGCGTCTCTTTACCGGGTTTGCCCATAAGTTCTAAGACATGTTGCTGTGTATGTTCAGGTGCTACTTTCATCTGCCCAGATATATGATGATCCACCATCTCTTTTAAGTATGAGTAACCATGTTTTTTATCAGCAGTAATTAGGTCATATCTAACTCCAGATGCAACAAAAGCTTTTCTTACACCCTCAACTTCTCTTACTTTTCTAAGTAGATTAATGTTTCTTGAGTGATCCACATGCATAACCTTACAAAGTCTGTCGGCATCTACGCATCGTATGTCATCACAAGTGCCTTTTTTAAGCTTTTTACCACACTCATAACCGTACATATTTGCAGTTGGACCACCAACATCACTTATGATGCCTTTATAATCTTTATACTTATTAAAATCTTTTGCTTCTTTGAGAATGTTCTCTTCTGTTCTAGTTCTTATGGTTCTACCTTGATGAACACCAATAGCACAAAAGTTACACTCTCCCCAGCATCCATGATGAGTCATGATGGAGAACTTTATAGTCTCCAAACACTTCACTTTTCCCATCTTTGCGTAGTAAGGATGCAACTCTCTTGTAAAAGGAAGATTTGAGTTAGCATCCATCTCTTGTTCATTTAAATAGTCACACGGTGGATTTTGGATTAAGAACCGTGCATCTACAGGTTGGCAGAGTCCTTTTGCACTTATGGGGTCATTGTTGTCATAAAAATCATCAAAAAGGTCAATATATCGCTCTTTATCATCCACGCACTCTTGATGCGATGGAAGCTGTATATACTCTAGATTTGGCTCTTTTGAGATATAACAAACTCCTCTAATGTGTGTGTAGTCACTTTTGTTTTCTATGGCTTTTGTAAGTTGTTCTAGTGCAATTTCACCCATTCCATAGATAAGCACATCAGCTTTTGAGTCAAAGAGTATTGGTTTTTTAAGTCTATCTTGCCAGTAATCATAGTGACTAACTCGTCTAAGAGATGCTTCGATGCCGCCTATTACCAAAGGAACTGTATCTTTAAAATATCTTCTTATAAGGTTGCAGTAAACGCTCAAAGCCCTATCTGGTCTTTTATCGTTTTTCCCACCTGGCGTATAGTCATCTGTATTTCTAAACTTTTTTGTAGCTGTGTAGTTACTAACCATACTATCAACACTTCCGCCACTCACACCCCAGTAGAGCCTAGGCTCGCCAAGTCTTTTTATATCACTATCGCTGTTAATATCGGGCTGGCCTATCATGCCAACTCTATATCCCATGCGTTCTAGCATCCGCCCAACCATTGCCACACCAATAAAAGGAGAGTCTATATAAGCATCACCACTAACTAGGATAATATCGCATCTATCCCAGCCTAAAGCATCCATCTCTTCTTTAGTTGTTGGAAGAAAATCTCTCTGGCTAAATGTAACGGTATTTCGTGCTGGCTGTTTATTTTTGCTTCTTCTACTCAAAATATCTCTTTTTAAGTATAATAGTACTCAATCAATTTAAAATAAGAGATTAGTTATGATATACCCCTATAAAAACTTAGATAACTACACACTTCCAAATCTACTAAATCGCTCTATACTACTATATAAAGAGTGTGATGTACTAAGTAAACTCTCAGAGACACCCATGACTTACAAGGAGTTTGGGCAAAAAGTTCATGAGATGGCAAAACTACTTCAAGAAAATGGCATCTCTCATGGAGATAAAGTACTACTTCTTAGCCAAAATATGCCAAACTGGGCTATAGCTTACTTTAGTGTAACTTACATAGGTGCAGTTATAGTTCCTGTTCTTCCAGACTTTCATCCCTCAGAGGTTCTTCACATACTCCGCCATTCTGAGGCAAAAGCAGCCTTTGTGTCTCATAAGCATCTAAGCACACTAGAAGAGAGCAGTGATACTTACTTAGAGTTTGCTATAGAGTTAGACAGTCTTAAAATCATCGATGAGTCTATAAATAAAAGTTATCTTAGTGGACTTAGAACAAAAACTAAAGAGATGGCACAAAAATTTTCAAACCAAACTCCAAAAGAGATAAAAGAGGAGGATTTAGCAGCCATCATATACACATCTGGTACAACTGGTCACTCAAAAGGTGTGATGCTAAGCCACAAAAACATTGTAACAAATGCCCTCTCAACTCATTCTATCTTAGAGATAACAAAAGATGATGTCTTTTTATCCATACTTCCACTAGCTCATACCTATGAGTGTACAGTTGGTTTGATCGTTCCCATACTTCACGGCTCAAGTGTAGTCTACATCGACAAGACACCAACTCCTAGCGTTTTACTAAAGGCTTTTGAGATAGTAAAACCAACTATGATGCTAAGCGTGCCTCTTATTATAGAAAAGATTTACAAAAACAGAGTCTTACCAAAGCTTACTAACTCCTTTATTATGAGAAATCTCTATAAAAACAGCTATCTACGAAAGAGGCTAAACAAGGTAGCTGGTAAAAAACTTTTAGAGACTTTTGGTGGCAGACTTAGGTTTTTTGGCATAGGCGGAGCAGCTCTGGCTCCATATGTTGAAAAGTTTCTTATAGAAGCAGAATTTCCATACACTGTGGGCTATGGCTTAACTGAAACTGCACCGCTCTTAGCTGGTACAAACATAAACCTACAACCAAAGTTTAGATCAACAGGCCCTGCTTTTTACGGTGTAGAGCTTAAGATAAAAGATCCAGACCCCATCACTAAAGAGGGAGAAATTATGGCATCTTCACCTAGTGTGATGCTAGGATATTACAAAGATAAAGAAAAAACTGATGAGGTGTTGAAAGATGGTTGGTTTTTAACTGGAGATTTAGGTTATATAGATGAGGATGGTTATCTCTTTATTAGAGGAAGAAGCAAAAATGTCATCATAGGTTCGGATGGAAAAAATATCTACCCTGAGCAACTTGAATCCATCATAAACCAAGATGAAGCTGTGCTTGATTCACTGGTTTTAGAGCAAAACTCCAAATTAGTAGCAAGAGTCCACTTAAATTATGAACTCCTAGATAAAAGGTTTCATGCAGATAAAAACACTGATATAATGGTCAAAGAAGAGATAACAGAGTTTTTAGAAGAGTTACGTCTTAGAGTAAATAGCCAAGTAGCATCTTCTTCTAAAATAGTTAAGTTTATAGAACAGATAGAACCATTTGTAGAGACTCCAACTAAAAAGATAAAAAGATATCTTTATGCTGAGTAGGTGAATTATGTTACAAAAAATAATCTTATCAATAATCTGGCTTACCTTAGTAGCCCTTCTAGTTTTACTCATCTTTTATGGTGTCTCAACTTCAGACTTTAAAAACTTAAAAAAATACAATGAAGAGGATTACGGTATCGGCAATGTTAGAGATAATATGCATAATCCATCAAAGAAAAAACAGGAGTTTGCAAAAGAGAGATTTTACACTAATAGAGTGACTGTAAAAAGCTCTACAATGGCAAATCTAGGTGACTTTACTGTAAATATTGCTGGGGATAAAAAGCTTATACTCAACATATCACTAAAATATAAAGAGAAAAATAAAAATGCTTGGATAAGTACAGGAGCTGCTAAAAATGAGATCTTAGCTAAAGGCGATATCTTAAGAGATGCTGTCATTCATACTTTTTCAAACTCAAATAGTGCCAGAGTATCAAACCATAGAATGAAAAAAGAGCTAGTTAAAAATATAAATGCCTACCTCTCCGAGGGAGAGATAGAAGATGTTTATTTTAATAGATTTTTAATCCAGTAAAATTAAAACTGTGCTTGAAGAAATGGAATAACTTGCTTTTTACGGCTAAGTACTCCATCAAGCCAAACTTGAGAGTTTTCTAGGCTACACCCAAAAGCCTTTTCTATCTTGCTCTCATCATCACTAACTACTAGCATCTGCGAGCCCTCTTTCATGATGTCCGTTAAGAGAATGATAACGCTATGAAGATTGCCCTCTTCTTTTAGCTTCTTCATATCTTCAAATAAATCATTTTTTATACTATCAAAAACACTAAGATCTACTACTTCAAGTTGCCCAATCCCAAGTTTTGCATCACCCATAACAAACTCTTTATAGTCACGAGTATTTAACTCTCTAGCACTAGCTCCCTCTACTGCCGACTTTACTATAAACATCTCCATACCAAGAGCTTTATAGTCTTGTATACCAGCAATTTTTGCTAACTCTTTAACCGCTTTAGTATCTAGTTTTGTACATGTTGGAGATTTAAAGATAACAGTATCACTAAGTATCGCACACAACATCATCCCAGCTATATCTTTTGGGATTTCAACCCCGTGATAGTCAAACGCTTCTTTTATAACAGTGTTAGAACTGCCAATAGGTCGTATCCAACACTCTAGTGGCGTAGAAGTAGTAATATCTCCTAATTTATGGTGGTCATAAATCCCTAAAATAGTAGCTTCCATAATGTCTTTTGGTGCTTGAGCTAAGTCTGAGAAATCAACCAAGTAAACACTCTCACCTGCATAAGAGGTCTTAAGTTCTGGCACAGCACCGCCAAACTTGTTTAGTATAAACTCCGTCTCAGGAGATATTTCACCTTGACGAGTAGCTACACAATTTTCACCGATTTTGTTTTTAAGATAAGCTAAAGAGATTGCTCCGACTATAGAGTCAGAGTCTGGATTTGTGTGTCCAAAAACATATGTTGACATTTAATTGACCTTTAAATTTTTTTGTAATTATACACTTAGTTTTTAAAGCAAAACTTAGTCGATTATCTTATCCACTCTAGCTACTTTGTTGCCATCTTTAATGATTTTAACACGGTCACCTACTACAATATTTTCGCTTCCCTTAACAACAACTACAACCATCTCACCACTTTGTAGTTCTACTGTAAGTTCCGCCCCATTAGCCTTTCCTACTTCATGCCCAGCATATCCACCAGCTAAACCGCCACCTAACATCGCTAATGTTGTTCCAGCTCCTCTACCTACAGTTGAGCCTAAAACTGCACCTACGACAGCCCCTAAAAACTTACCTGAACCATCATCTTTGATAACTACAAGTTTTTGTTCTACTACTTTTCCTATCTCAATACGCTTCATTTGATTGTAACTACTTCCATCATATTCAGGACCTTTGTTTGTTGCACAACCAGCAAGTAAAAAAAGACTCAATATTGACATATAAACTACTTTCATAACTAACTCCTCTATTTAATTATTTACTATAATTTTAGCACTTTGTTATACACTTTTAAACCTTAAGAAAGTCATATCAAAGGCTTTTAGGTGATAATTCAACTAATCTCTAATTTTAGCTTAGGTTAGCTTTGCATTCTAAATCAAAATTGTTAGCTCAGATTGCTTAAGCACTACACATATTACTTTAATGTTTTTATATCCATACAATATTATTATGTATATTAATGTAACATATTTCAATTATTAATTTTTGTTTTATTAAAAACTTAAATAATTATTTTAAATATAGTATAAGATACTATATGTGTAAATTTGCTTATAGATATATTAAAAAATCTGTATTTTTATCTGTATTATATTCATTCTTTTTTGTTAATGGAATTGTTTATATCCTAGATACTAAATTGGGATATTTTGACATTGTTCACTCTACTGTTTTAAGAAATATAGAAAGTGCATACAATACCAATGAAAAAAAACCCTATTCTCACAGTAGTGATTCAATTGTCATTTTAATAAGTAATACTTTATTTGAAAAGGAATTTAATGCACAAACACCTTTAGATAAAGATCTTTTAAGTGTATTAGTTGAGTCTATTTTAGAACAAAATCCAAAAAACTTAATTTTAGATTTAGATATTTCACCTGATTATAATTTTACCCAACAATATGGAAGTATAAATCAACATCTCTACTCTACATTAATTAACTATTCACAACAAACAAGTATCTTTTTACCATTTGCTTTTATTGCACACACTCATGAAAACAAAACTTTAAAACATCAGTGGTTTCAATATATGTGTCAAAATAATATTAATTTTGGGTTCCCCTTTATTTTCAATGAAATTGGCTCTGTTTTACAGTATAAAGATTATAGCAGTCACATAGCTTTATCAGCTTTTAATGCAGACAAAGCTAATCAAACTTGTTTGCAAACCATTGATAGTTTTAAAGAAATAAATTCTATTATAGAAAAAAATATTCTGCAATATAATATGTCTGATTCTATTCCTATTAATTATCAAATGATTGATGAAAGTACACTTTTGTTAAATAATTTTAATGAATTAAAAAAATATAACTTTGCAGACAAAACAATTTTCTTAGGCGGTGGCTATGGATTTAATGATATATATATTACTCCAAATGGTGAGAAATTTGGGGTAGAGATTTTAAACAGTATTTACTATACATTAGGGCATAAAATCGACCATGACAATGTTCTTATGACCTTAATTATATTTGATTTAATACTAGGGTTAACTTTTGGTATGTTAATTAAAATTGTTTTAAACGCAAGAGCTAAAAGTAGTTTGCAAAGTAGGATAACATTTTATAATTTACTTGCACTTTTTATTATGGTAATATACTTTATTATATCTTTAAGGATTACAGCATATTTATTCCACAATCTGTATTTATGGTTAAATCCGATTCCTTTGTTAATTGGAATGTTTATAGACGCAATTATCGGATTAGGAGAAAAAGAATCATCTCAAAAAAATGATAAATATATTTATATCGTTCATGCTATTAAAGCTACCTTAGTTGTAGCTGGCGTGCATGGTCTTTGTATGGTTATTTAGAAAATATTAGGAGACTAAAATGTTAAAGTTTATTTTGTTACTTAGCTGCTTACTTTTGAGCAGTATTAATGCGAAAGTGTTAATTATGGGAGATTCTAAAAATGGGTATAAGTGTGATGGTGTAATTAAATATCCTGTTGGGTTAGAAGAATGTACACAAATTGAAGCACTTGAAGATATTAGTATTTGCTATTTTAAAAATATGTCAATGGGATGCAAAAAGATTTTTAAATCACAATCATATGAAATTGGTAGCATAGACAAGAAATCACTAAATTTCGAACGCTTATTGTCTTTTTCTAATAATACAAAAGTAAGTTTCGGAGTCAAACGATTTGGAAATCTCACAAAAGAGACAGGTATGCCGGTGGGAAGCTTATTAAAACCAGAAGAAAATATTTCAATATTTTTTGATAAAAACTACTCTATTGAATTGATTATATCGCAAAATGACAAAAAAATTTTAAGCTGTACTTCTGAAAAAAATTTTATAGAAATCGAAAAAAAAACTTTAGAGTATGATAAAAAATATGATTGGGTACTTATCTTAGATGGCGTTATACACAAAGGTTCTTTTGATATTTTAGATAAAGTGACTCATAATGCTATAAACCAAGAATATAAAGAGTTATCAAAAGAGATTACAGATGAAAAAGCAAAAAAATTTATTAAAAGTATTCTTTTTGATCAATATGGATTAATTTATAATAGAAACAAAATTTTAGGAGAGAGTTAGATGAAGAAAATATTATTATCAGCCATATTAGTTTGTAGTGCTGTTGCTTTTGATTTTAGTAGTTTAGGAGGCATTGTAAAAAACGGGGCTTCAGCTCTTGGTATGGATGGAGAAGTAAGCACTATTCAAGTCGATAAAGAGTGTAAAAATCTTTTTGAAAGTTATGATGTTAACTTAGAAGGTTTATTTATGACATTAGGAACTTATGGTGTTTCCAACTCTTCAAAGATTACGAGTTTCATGAATAAAAACAATTCTACCTCTACATCATTTAGCAAAGATGATGTGAAAAAATTAGCAGAAAACCTTTCAAAAAATTATCTTTGGATACCTTTAGAGATTGAAGAACTTTATGCTAAAAAAATTTATGATGATAGACTAAAATCAGGAGATGTTATTTTAAAAACAACTAAGAATAAAAAATACAAAACAATGTACAAAAAACTTGATCAGTTTTTATCAAAATACAACAATTATTTAGAGCAAAACAATCTATCATATCCTTATGATATTAAATTTCACATTTTATCAACTACAAAAAAAGCAGAATCTTTGCCATATGGATATATTTTTATTAGTGAAGATTATATAGAAAATGAAATGTATGAAACTGTTTTATCACATGAATTAGCACATGTATCAAAGCGACATCCTACAAAAGAAATTCAGTTTAGATTAATCTCAACCTATGATAATGTAACAGATATTACTAAAATGATTAAACAAATGCAATCTAAGGATACCGACAAAAAAGTTTTAACTGCGTTAATGACTCCTGAAATAATTGAAAAGGGGTTTGAAATGTATGCACAAGAACAAGAATTAGAAGCAGATTCTTGTGGTCTAAAAACAATTAATGCCTTTATTCCTAACAAGAAAACAGTACATACAAATAATTTTATAGCTAATATAGAGGACAGTCCGCACTATGACAAAAAGGAAGAGGATGATTTTGAAAATCATCCTGAAAAAGAAGCCAGAATTTCAAATTTAAAACTAATGGCTGAGTCTATTTAAAGCATAACTTTATGACTCCCTAGTCTATCCACTCAACAACTTCATCGTAACTAAGTCTTAACTGCGTTGACTGCTCGTTTATTCTGTAGCCCAAAGGAAGAAGCATTGAGAGTCTAAACTTAGACTTATCGAGCTTTAATAGAGCCTCAACCGCATCTTTGTCATAACCCTCTATAGGACAAGAGTCAACACCTTTAACGGCCGCTGCACTCATCATATTTGCAGCTGCAAATATAGTCTGTTTAGCAGTCCAAGCGTAGATATTCTCATCACTACCTAGTGTCTCTTTTAGATGATTTGCATAAAGATTAAGATAAAACTCTAACTTATCTTCTGGCATCTCTCTTCTTGCAAATCTTTTCTTTGGGATGCCAGACTCTGGTTTTACACTCTCAATACCAGCTAAAATAACCACTAGATGCGAACAAGAAGTTATCTGAACTTGATCCCAACAATGTGGTCTTAGCTTTGCTTTTAGTTCTTCGTTTGTTATAACTAAAAACTTCCAAGCCTCCATACCAAAAGATGATGGAGCTCTTCGCCCTGCATCTAAGATAAACTCCAAATCTTCTTGTGGTATCTTTTTTGACTCATCAAAAATCTTACAAGCGTGCCTAAATTCTAATGACTCTTCAAATGTTTTATCCATGTTTTTTCCTAAAATCTTAACTATAACTTACGATCTTAACATTATATAGCAAATCAAGATCTAGAGCTTCAAAGTTCGCATGGCTTTTGGAAGCGATGCTTCAGCTTCGTACTGTTCGGATTCAAAGCCGATGTGTAACTTATATAAACCCTATCTACGAGGTTAAAACCTCGCTTCCAAAAGGGATGTGGAGCTTTAAAGTTTGCAAGGCTTTGCACCTCTTAAAGAGGTGTGTTACTTTAAAGTTTGCAACTCTTAAAGAAGTGTGTTACTTTAAAGTTTGCAACTCTTTTATGAGATACTCAGCCGTATAGCTCTTGGTTTTTTTATAGTTTTTAATCAAATCCTCTGGAGAGCCCTCAGCGATGATAAGTCCACCGCCAGATCCACCCTCTGGACCCATATCTATAATCCAGTCAGCATTCTTAATCATATCTAAATTGTGTTCTATTATCAAAACACTATTTCCAAGCTCTACAAAGTGATGTAAAACTTTAGTAAGTCTGTCAACATCTGCAAAGTGAAGCCCTGTTGTAGGCTCATCTAAGATGTAGAGTGTTTTACCTGTATCTTTACGACTAAGCTCTTTACTTAGTTTTATCCTTTGAGCCTCTCCGCCTGAGAGCGTTACTGCATTTTGTCCTAGTGTTATGTAACCTAGTCCTACATCGACTAGAGTTTGCATCTTTTGATGGATTTTTGGGATGGGTTTAAAAAACTCAAAAGCTTCATCAACGCTCATATTAAGAACATCAGAGATAGTTTTACCTTTGTAAAGAACCTCTAAAGTTTGTTGATTATATCTTGTACCATGACAAGTATCGCACTTCACCATGATATCTGGTAAAAAGTGCATCTCTATCTTTATCTCGCCCTCACCTTGACACTTCTCGCATCTGCCGCCCTTTACATTAAAGCTAAATCTTGAAGTGGTATATCCTCTTATTTGAGACTCTTTTGTTTGAGAAAAAAGGTTTCTTATCTCATCCATTACGCCTGTGTAAGTTGCTGGATTTGACCTTGGAGTTCGCCCTATTGGGCTTTGATCAAGATATATAACCTTATCAACATGTTCTAACCCTGTAATCTCAACACCTGCTACTTTATTTACTTTTCTAGCGTGATTTAAAAGCTCTCTTGCGGTTGGAAGCAGAGTTTGAAGCATCAGTGAACTCTTTCCACTTCCACTAACTCCAGTTATACAAACAAAGTTATTTAGTGGAATCTTCGCACTGAGATCCGTGATATTATTTAGAGTTACATTTTTTATCTCTATAAACTTCTCTTGAGGGCGTCTATAGAAGTACTCTATCTTTTTTCTTCCATAGAGGTAGTCGGAAGTAAGTGTATCGGCAGCTCTAAGCTTATCTAGTGTTCCACTAAAAACAACTTCTCCACCAAACTTTCCAGCCCCAGGACCAATATCTACAATATAGTCAGCATTTTCAATCGTCTCTTTATCATGCTCAACAACTATAACACTATTGCCTTTTTCTTGAAGACTTCTTAGTGTACGGATAAGTTTTTTTGTATCTCTCTCGTGAAGTCCAATACTTGGCTCATCAAGAACATATAAAACCCCTGTTAAACCGCTACCAATCTGAGATGCTATACGAATCCTTTGAGCCTCTCCACCGCTTATTGTCCTTGCATCTCGCCCTAGCGTTATATAGCCAAGTCCAACATCGTGTAAGAAGTAGAGTCTCTCTCTTATCTCATTTAGTATAGGCTGTGCTACTTGTGTATTTTGAGCATTAAAGTACTCAAAGTTTTTACTATCTGCAAACCACTCATAAGTTTTAGAGATGGGCATATCTAAAATCTCTGCAATGCCTTTGTTTCCTACTCTAACAGCTAAAGACTCTCTTTTTAATCTATGTGACTCACAAATATTACAAGTCTTCTCACTCATATAATCAGCTAACTCTTTTTCATCTTTGAACATATCATAAGCTATTTTTACGATTCCAGGCCACATTCTCTTTACTGGATGATTTTTCCAAAGAAAGGTGACTTCTTCTATTCCACCATGAAGTATCGCTTTTTTCTGATGTTCTGGAAGCTCTGAGTAAGGCACAGTTATATCTATCTCGTTATGTTCACAAAAGCCTTTTAAAAATGTAAAATAGTAGCCCTTGTTAAAGCCATAGACTATTTTTACAGCTCCTTTTTCAACTGAGAGGTCAATATCTATGATCTTCTCATAATCAAGTGCGTAGCGAAGACCTAAGCCATCACACTCACTACAAGCACCTTTTGGAGAGTTAAATGAAAATGAAAGTGGTTCAAGTGGGTCAAAACTTATCTTACAATCAAAACAAGCGTTATGCTCACTATAGTGGATATTGCTTTGTTTTAAACCAAGTTCTTCATGGTTTAATATATCAATCTCCAGCTCCCCATAACTCTCCTTTAGAGCCTTCTCAACATCAGATGCTATGCGCTCTTTGTTTTCAGCCTTTACAACCACTCTATCTATAACAACTTTGATGGTGTGTTTTTTAGTCTTGCTAAGCTCTATCTCTTCATCGAGTCTTACCATCACGCCATCTATCATAGCTCTTACATAACCTTTATGAACTAAAGATTCAAGCAAATCAGCGTATGAACCTTTTTTCTCACGAACAAGCGGAGCTAAAAGTGCTAGTTTTGCGCCCTCAGGAAGTTTTGCAACCTCGGCTATGATATCTGCTGCTGACATTTGTGAGATAACTTTTTGGCATTTATGGCAGTGTTGCACACCAACTCTTGCATATAAAAGTCTAAAATAGTCATATATCTCCGTAATAGTCCCAACTGTTGAGCGAGGGTTTTTTGAAGTTGTTTTTTGATCTATCGCAATAGCAGGAGTAAGTCCTTCAATCTTATCAACATCAGGCTTTCCAACACGGTCTAAAAACTGCCTTGCATAAGATGACAAAGACTCCATATATCTTCTTTGTCCCTCTGCATAAAGTGTATCAAAGGCTAGAGTTGACTTTCCACTTCCACTGATTCCTGTCATCACAACAAGAGAGTTTTTTGGGACTTGTAAGTTAATATTTTTTAAATTATTCTCTCTCGCACCAGTTATCGTAATATAATCTTTTTTCATTTTAAATTCCTAAGTAAAAATTCTTTGTATTAAATATGCCACGACTAAAAAGTAAAAAATAACAAGAAGTCTTTTTTGCAGCACAATATCTACCCTATCTTTTAAATGGATGCCAAGATAGACTCCAAATAGAGATGCCAAGCCTATTATAATTCCTGCCTCAAAATTAACATGCCCTATTTTTGCATGAGATATGAGCCCTGCAATAGATGAAAAAACCACGAAAAACAGGCCCGCAGATATAGCTTTTTTTAGTGGCACATGTAAAAAACCAACCAAGATGGGAACAAGCAAGATACTACCACCAACTCCTATGGTCATACTAATCGCACCCAAAACAAAACCTATAACAAAGAGCCAAGCCTTACTTATCTCTTTTTGTTGTAGCCCTGCTTTTGTCTTGATAAAGAGTCTCAAAAGTGCAAAAATGGCAAAAGCTAGAAATATTAGCTCTAAAGCCAAATCACTAAAGCTAGATGCGATATTTCCACTAAGAAGCGCTCCAATAAATCCACCAACGCCAATGATGCCAATCATTGTGGTATCTAGTGTACCTTTTTTATGATTTAGATAACTCCCATAAACAGAACTAAAAACCATTTGAACTACTGCTATGCCTATAGCCTCTTTTATCTCATAGCCTAGAATTAACAGAAGTGGCACTAAAATAGTCCCGCCACCTATGCCAAAAAAACCAGAGAGAACTCCAACAGTAGTACCAAGAAATATCAATTCAATCATTAATCGCCATCAAACTTTTTGCGAATTATACATACTATAGGCTTTATCGTTGTTTTATTCTAAAGAGTTTAATTTTGCTTTGAGATTGGATGAAGTATAATCAAGTTTAATAAAGGGCACAAATGTTAAAAACTATAATTAGAGCTTCAGAAAATTTTTGCATTCATCAAATCCGCGTCTCTCACAGTGTTAGTGATGTTATAAATAAGAAGAGAACACTTATTGCTTACATAGATATACAAACAGTAGAACCTAAAAAGTTCAGAATATACTTGGCATCTGATCTAGGATTCATGCAGAGAATCTCAAAAGTTTTTTTAGAAGAAGATGAGAGTGATGAAGAGACTCTAATAGATATGACATTAGAAACTACAAATCTTATCATAGGGAGTGCTAAGGTTCTAGCTCAAAGCACTGGCGAGTCTTTTACTATTGCGACACCTTGTTTTGGAAAAATAGACATTTTTGATTTTGATTTTGATGATGCAAAGAGCATTAAGATAGATGGTGATGAGATGGTAATAGCCATCAAGGAGATAAAAATTGGCTAAAAAGAGCAAATATTATTATGGAGAGACACAACCTCCTTATAATGCAGATAAAGAACTATCATGGATGAATTATGGTGGCCTTTTGGATATGGAAGTAGAGTTCGTAGCTGATTTAGGTGAGACTGAGAAAACTATAGCTGAGATATTAGATCTTAAAAAAGATGCTATTATCGACCTTAAAAAACCCGCTGGAGAGAGTGTTGAGACTTATGTAAATGGTCGTATCTTAGGCAAGGGCGAAGTTATGGTTTATGAAAAAAACCTCGCTATTCGTATAAATGAGATACTAGATTCAAGCGCTGTTTTATATCACCTTTCTAAAGAGAGACTATGATTAGACTTCTGCTTATCGCGCTTCTTCCTCTAGTTTTAAATGCATCAAAAATTTTAAGTTATAACATCTACGATAGAACTGATAGAGCAGATGTTATGATAACTTTTGACACTCCCTATGATGGCACAATAAAACAGAGTATCTCGAACTCCATAATCACTATAAAACTAACAGATGCAAACATAGAATCAGTTAAGACAAAAAAGCTCTCTTCAAAGTTTTTACACTCCATTAGCATAACACCAATGTCAGGATATATCCAAATAGTAGCAGCAGTGGCTCCATCAGTAGAGTTACAAGCATCTAAAACTTCTGATGCTTATGGGCTTAGACTAAGATTTCACATAAATACTCCAACAGCAGTGTCCCCTCAAACTAAAGCACAAACTTCATCTAGTAACCCTTTGGCAAATTTGCCTACTAAAGAAGATTCTGGTATGTCACAGAGCTACTATATAGTTGTAGCTATCTTAATCATAGGTATTGTTATTTTATTCTATTTAAAGAGAAAAATTACACCAAAAGATATAAAAGCAAATAAGTGGTCATTTAACTCTTCAACACAAAACAATACTCAGATGCAACAATCTCCAAAACTTGAAGAAAATGTCTCTATTAGATTTCAAAAAAATATAGATAAATCAAGTAGTGTGGTGATGCTTGATTTTGGCGAGCAAAGTTATTTGGTACTTATGGGTTCAAACAATATTTTACTTGATAAATTTACAGATAACAGACCAGCTACACAGGATGAGTTTGAGTCAATTTTGCGAAATAGACAAGAGGATTTGGACAAGCTTATAAATCCAAGAAGAGAAGATAAAGAGCCTCTACAAGCATATAAAGAGAGAGCCGCTTCTATCTCTTACGAAGTTTAACAAGTAGTTACTTTTTTAAGCCCTGCTCAAATTTTGATCTTAGAAGTTTTTTGATACTCTTTAGGCTTACCGTACTTAGCTTATAACTATCATCCATCATTTTATTTATATGAAAGACTTCTGTTACAGTTATACCATATGGATCTTTTTTCTCTTTAACAACCTTGTTAGCATCACTAAAAGAGTATAGATAGAGGTTTTTTCGGTTTCTTTGTACATAGTATGTTAAAACTATCTCATCACTATATTTTTTCTCTATAGCTACGATAACTCTTTGGTCATCTTGATACTCACCCTCTAGCCCTAAAAGTTCTTTCGCTTCAGCTATATCTATGAAGCCTATATAAAATTTATTGTACAAATCAAGATATCTTTGAACCGTATCTTTATATAAAAAATTGATATCTAATGTAAACTTCTTATGAGCTCTAAGTGTCTTTGTAATCCATGACATAGTGTTGTAGTATCTAAATTGATAGAGTTTGAGTGAGTGTGCTTCTATCATCTTTGTAGAGCATACTCTTGAGATAGGAGCTAGCTCTCTTGAATTTGGATTTTGAATGTAGTGTAGTACATCTTTTGCTGTGAACTCTTTTGTAAACCAAACTGTACAATAGTCTGGGAACTGTCTAGTCCCAGTTGCACCCTCATTTAAAATAATAAGTGCTTTTATCTCATAGTCTGGAAAGATTGTCTCAAGCAGTGCTTTTTTCTTTCTAAGTCTTTTTCTTAATTTGAGTACTGACTTTACAAGAGTCATCTCTACAAAATATAGCTCTTTATCTTTTGTAATAAACATAGCATCAAATTCGCTAATCTCTCTACTCTTTGTTCTATAAACAATCTGTTGCTTTTCACTTATGGAGAGAGTATTTGCATGTGCTTTTTGTCTTCTTTGATGAAAACCTTTAAGTATAAACTTATCTATATTGTCATTTTCTTCTGCATATCTTAGAAGTTTTTCATAGATAAAGTTTTCAAAAACTTCACCCTCAAAAGAGCGATATGAGCTCAGAAATAGTGTATCTTCTTGATCTACTCCATCAGCTATGAGTGAGAGCAAGTGGTTGACATTGTAGTCATAGTGAAATATATTATCACCTATATCAATGTCGTCTAATTTTCTTATGGACTTGCTTATCTCTAACATATGTAAACCATTAAGTTACCTGTTGATTGTTTTTAAAAAAATCATCTAAAACATCACGATACTCATTAATGTCAGATATATTATTTACACTATTTCTTAGTACTGAAGCGCCTTGATAGCCTTTTGAGTATGTGTGTGTATGCTTTCTAAACATCGCAACACCATGACTACCATAAAACTCTATCATCTTATCAAAATGTTCCATGATTATCTCATGTTTAATGCTATTGTCTATGTCTTTACTTCCAGACTTTAGTTGATGGAAAAGCCATGGAGCACCAATCGCACCTCGACCTATCATAACACCATCACAACCAGTATGCTCTAACACCCACTTTGCTTTTTCGTATGAGTCAATATCGCCATTTGCTATAACTGGGATAGAGAGAGCCTCTTTTATCTCTTTAATAGCATCATAATCAACTTCAGACTTAAACTTCCCTGCTCTAGTTCTACCATGAACTGCTATAAAGTCGGCACCACTTGCCTCAACCATTTTTGCTATTTCTATATGGTTTTTCTTCTCAAAGCCTAGTCTTATTTTAACACTTGTTAGACTCTTATTTGAAGTCTCTTTCATGGTTTTTATAATCTCACCCATCAGAGGGAGATTTAAAAGCAGAGAACTTCCACTACCATGACCTACAACTTTAGGAACAGGGCAACCACAATTTAAGTCTAGTATATCTATACCATCTTGCTCATTTAAAATCTCAACTGCAGATCTTACAACATCTACATCTGAGCCTGAGATTTGAACTGAGTAAGGGTCTTCGATGCTTGCTTTTTGAAGCATATGAAGTGTTTTTTGTGAACCATGACTTAGGGCATTTGAGCTTATCATCTCGCTTACAGTAAGATCCGCTCCAAATTTTTTTGCAACACTTCTAAATGGTAAGTCTGTATATCCAGCCAAAGGGGCTAGAACGTAGATAGGTTTAGAAAAGGATAGTTTATCAAGCATCAGATAAAAAGATTTATATTGAAATTTTTACCACACTCTTTTAGTGCGCTATATGCTTTAAAATTTTGATACTCATACTCTTGAGTATTTAGCAAAAGTTCATTAGCAACAGCTATCATCTCTAAGTCATAGAGAGTGAATATATAAGCCTCAAAACCATCTTCTCTCTTCTCACTTAGTATCTCAAAGAGTTTCATTCTCTGCTCTGGAATCATATTTGTAGCAAGCGCTTTTGATATCTCTATCAAATCTTTTGCATCTAACTCAAGCGCGTTTATCAAAGATATAAGCACATCGTTTGATATTTCTAAAGAGTTCTTTGAAGAATTAATTCTAGATATAACTATAAAAAGTCCATCTTTTGTTAAAAATTGCTTGTGTTTTTCTACTAGAGATATAGGAGCAGTTGTAAGCATATCCATATAAGCTTCTTTGATTAAGCTTTCATCGTAATTTGCTACATGATTTAAAATGCTCTCAGCTGTAAGGGCACCTTTTTTATATCTATTTTTATCATTTTGTATAACTAGTGGATTTTGTGGCTTTAGCGAGTATTTTTTAAGCTCTACAACTTCACCACTTTTAATATCTTCTATAACTTTTAAAATATTTTGAAGTTTTTCATTTTCAACTTCACTTTTTTTTAGAGTTGCAGGAAAAAGAGTCGAATTATCTATCAAAAAACCTAACAGTTTATACCTTGGAGTTTTATAACTATGCACTCTATCTTCTTTTGCAAGATATGCTTCAGCCACTGCATCTATAATCTCTTCGTAATCTCTATCATATTTGCGAAGTCTAAAACTTGACAACATTGAGTAAAAAGACATATGAAAAACACTAGCAATATATAGTATTATAACAGGTACAACCACCCAAATAGCAGTTGGCATAGCTGCTAGAGTAGTACCAAACAGATTTAGTGTGATAATTTCTTGGGAGACATATGAATAAACATACCATCCCACCAAAGCAATCAGAATTAGTGATGCTATTGTGTATCTTTTTATATACATAACTCGCTCCTTAAAATTTAACTAGACTTCTCTACTATCTCTCTACAATCTATGCAGTATATCGCATGAGGCTTAACTTTTAGTCTTTGAAAACCTATTGGGTCTTCACACATCTCACAAATGCCATAATCACCCTTAATGATCTTTCCCAAAGTTACTTCTATCTCTCTTAACTCTCGTTGTTGTTGGCTTACAATTGCACTCTCAACCATTGAGTTATTGTTCATAGAAGCATGATCGCCCTCATCACTTAACTCTAAAGAACTAAGCTCTGCTAGTTCAGCATTTACGCCTGTTATATTTTTTATAATTTGCTCTTTTCTACTCTCTAGTATCTCTTTAAAGTAGTTTAATTCACTCTCTTGCACTTACACATTCCTTACTTATGATATGGATGATTACTCAGTATTGAAAAACCTCTATAAATCTGCTCTAGCAAAACTACTTTTGCTATCTTATGACTCATTGTGAGATTACTTAAACTTATGACTGCATCACTTTGTTTTAAAAAGTCTTCATGAAGTCCATAAGCGCCGCCTATGAAAAATTTAACGGACATTCTATCATTTAATAGCTTACTAAATTCAAAACTCTCTATTACTTTGCCCTCAGGATGCAAACTTATACAAAAACCGCTGCCTATATAGGGCGCGAAAGCTCTTGAATATGCGTCCTTTGAGGCATCTGATGAGATAGTGTGTGCTTTTGTTACATCTTTTGAAAAAAGCTCAATATCTTTGACTTTAGCAAAGCGAGATATCATCTTTGTAAGCTCTTTATATAACGGATCGTAAGTAGAACGTTCTTTTTTTGCGATGCTTATTATCTCAATATCCACTTATAAAAGCCCACTTCCTATAACTCTATAAGTAACATGGTTAAACTCATCATCAAGCTTAACGCCACCAATAGCAGCAACTAGATGCTTTGATTTTGCAGCAATAAAGTCTAACTCTTTACCTAAAATAGTAGTTATATCTGATTTTGTAGAACTCTCTCTATATGCGCCAAGTCCTATATAGTTTAAGTCCATCTCGTTTGCAAGAAGAACCTCCACTTCATTGTGAGTAGAGATGCCAAGAAGTTTCTCTTTTATAACACTTCTAAGGATTTTTACCGCTTTAAGAGCGTCTGCATCTATGGCTTTTAAATCCTCTTGTCCTACATGAACTCCATCACAAAACTCTATAAGTTCATAAGCATCATTTACTATTAAAAAACCATCGTAAATCTTTCTTATTGCAATAAGTTGTTGTTTTATAAAAGCAATATCTGCATCTTTGTTTCTATACTGGATAATCTCTGCATTGTTTGCTTTTGCAATGCTTACAAACTCCTCTAAAGAGAGTTGTTTTTTATCAAGGAGTTCTTGGTCACATAGAGCGTAGAGTCTCATTAAGCAGCTTTTAGTAGTGTTAGCATATCAGAGAGAGTCTTCTTAAGTTCATTTCTATTTACTATCATATCAATAGAGCCTTTTTCAAGTAAAAACTCCGCCCTTTGAAAGCCATCAGGAAGCGCTGAACCTATGGTTTGCTCTATAACTCTCTGGCCTGCAAAGCCTATCAAAGCACCTGGTTCTGCGATGATAATATCGCCAAGAGTTGCAAATGAAGCACTAACCCCGCCCATAGTTGGATCTGTTAAAACTGAGATATATGGAACATTGTGTCTTGCGAGTCTTGCCAGTGCAGCTGAAGTTTTACTCATTTGAAGTAGTGAAAAGGTACTCTCTTGCATTCTAGCTCCACCGCTTGCACTTAGGATTACCAAGCCTTGTCTTTTCTCTATTGAACGATTTACTGCTCTTACAATCTTTTCGCCCTCAACAGAGCCTAAAGAGCCACCCATAAAAGCAAAATCAAAGATAACAATCTGAGCAGCAACTCCATTCATAACTATCTCGCCACTAACTACTGATGATTTTCTTCCAGTTTTAGCAAAACCTTCTTCTATTCTTTTTGTATAGGCTTTTGAATCTACAAATTTTATGGGGTCAACTGGATGAAGATTTGCGTCATATTCTACAAATGAGCCCTCATCTTCTAAGAGTTTTATCCTCTCATTTACGCCTATACGAAGATGAAAACCGCACTTTGGACAGACATAATTTTGATTTTCCACCTCTTTGTAGTACATCAAAGAGTGACAAGATTTGCACTTTACCCAGTGTGAAGATGATTCGTTTTTTACGGCTTCTTTTTTGTTTGAGTTAAAAGAAAAAATGCTTAAGAGGTTCAAAGAGTATCCTTTTTATTTATAAAATAGCGAGAGATTATATCGTATTTATGCTTTAAACTATAAAAAATCATATAAATTATTATTGCCATTATAAGAGTTTGATAAATTTTATTATACTTAAAGTAATTTTGCCTATTATGATAGAGTGACAAATTGATGACACTTTTAAGTTAAGCTTCTTTTGGCTTAAAATCAAGATTATTATTTCAAAGGTTATATATGAGCAAAGATATTCAACAAAACATCGATTTAGAAAAAGAGTTACACCAAGCAAACAAAATACTTCAAGAGTATAAAAAAGCTGTTGATGAGTCAACTATCTTCTCTATTGGTGACTTAAAAGGAAATATAACTTATGCAAATAAACAGTTTAGAAATATCTCTGGGTACACACTAAAAGAGCTTATAGGAAAACCTCACTCTATAGTTCGTGACCCAAACACTCCAAAAGAGGCTTTTGAAGATATGTGGCAAACCATACAAAACAAAAAGGTATGGAAAGGCTCTCTAAGTAACCGCAAAAAAAATGGTGATATTTACTATGTAGAAGCAACCATAGTCCCTATCCTTGGTGACAACAATGAAATTGTAGAGTATGCAGGTATAAGAAGTGATATCACCCTTTTAGTAACTAAAGAGAGAGAACTTCTAGCTTTAAGAGATAAACAGAGATATGAAGATGTAGATAAAGCACTAAAGATAACTAACTCCAACATACTAGATGCAGTGCCGTTTGCAGCTATTCTTGTATGTGAAAAAACACATATGATTATAGAATCAAACGAGTGTTTTGAGTCTATGTTTTTTGATTATTCATTTTTAGAAGATAAACCAAAAATAGACAAGCTCTTGCTAAATGAGGCTGATGATGCCGTATATGAAGATAAGCATCTTAGTTTTACTCAAAGGTATGAGCTTTTAGCCCCAAACTCAAAAGCATATATAGATATAAATGGCGAAATTGTGGAGTTTATAATAGGAATCAAAAAATTAGAAAATGCTTATGTGGTATCTTTTGCCACTGAGGAATTTACATGCAAAATCACTATGTAGAAAGCTTCTTTAAGCTGCAGCATCCCATTATAGAAGCAAGACTTTTAGAAAATAATCTTTTCTTTGTAGATACACAAAGTATAGTTTATATTTTTGATAGCAAATTTATTCTACTCTCTAAGATGAGATTAGACAAAAACTCTACCAACAAGCACATATTTTCCAATGAATTTAATATTTTTAATAGTAATATTTCAGTACCCATACAGCACAATCTTATCTCAGCCAAATATGGCCAAGACAACAAAATAAAGCCAATATTTAAAAGTGATATTCATCAAAGTAACATAGTCTTTACAAGACACTCCAAAGATGCCAAATTTCTACTAAGTGCTAGTGTAGATGGAAAAGTTTTCATCCATGATTTAGAGGCAAAAACAACAAGATATAGTTATAAAAATAGACCAGACCATTGTTCTTTTGGTCTCTTCTCCCACAAAAATAGATTTATTTTCGTGGGTTATTTTAACCGTATAAACACACTTTTAAATCTACACAATGACACTCTAATAGAGTTTGACACTCCTAATGCCATAGAGATTGCTCTGTTTTTTGATGATGATAGAAAACTCTTTTTAGCAGATAGAGAGGGCTATAGCATTATATATGACTGCATAAAAAATGAAATTATAAGTAAAAAAGTTCTTTTTACTCACTGGCCAAGTAGCGCTACTCTCTCTCAAAACAAAAAAAATATTGTAATTGGTACTAGAGCAGATAAACTCTATATTATAGATCCATTTAAAAATGAGCTCATAAATAGCATGAACTTTGAAGATAGTGCGGTGGGGAAAGTTGATATCAAAGATGGTAAATTACTTATTGGTTTTACCAATGGAAACATATCTTTGATAGATCTTAACTACAAAAAACAGCAGTTCCTTCATCATGTAAACCTAAAAGAGTATGACAAAGCTAAAGAGATACTAGATACTAACTGCTTTTTATACCTAGATGATGCTATAGAGAGTTTTAAAGATGGTTTTGAAGAAGTTTTAACAAAAGCCAAAGAGTTCATTACAAAAAAACGTCCAGATGAGGCTATGAAAATAGTAGAACCTTTTATATGGTTTGAGGAGTTTAAGAAAAAGACAGATACGCTTTTTATGCAACAAGACCATATAGCACTCTTTATTGAGGCAGTTGAGAAGAGTGATATACATAGTGCTTATTTTCTTGCTAAAAAATACCCCATAGTTGAGTCTCTTCATTATTATAATCTACTAGAAAACAAATGGGAAAAGTTATATGCTGAGGCTAGAAATGTGCTAGAGCAAGATCCTCTTAGAGGTATGCATAAAGTAAAAAATATCTTAAGCGAATATGAAAAAGTTCCTCAAAAAAATGAACTTATAAAGTTCCTTCTAAACAACAAAGTAATGCTGTTTAAGGCAGATGAAGCGATAAAAAAGCAAGATTTTAAAACTTAC
Organism: Sulfurimonas sp.; assembly: GCA_034006465.1. Lineage (GTDB taxonomy): Bacteria > Campylobacterota > Campylobacteria > Campylobacterales > Sulfurimonadaceae > Sulfurimonas. Next base: position 22,914 of record JAVEST010000011.1, read on the forward strand.
TTTAAGCTTGTAGAAGAGTTTGATTTTTTAAAGGGTACTAGACTCTATAAGAAGATAGAAAATCTAGCAATCTCAATAAAAAACAGATCAAGTGCCTTATACGCAAGCAAGCAGTATAGGGAAGCGCAAGAGTCATATAGAGGAATCTTAGACTTTCCTCAGTATAAACAGTTTGCACTTAGCGAGATAGAAAAGATAGATCATATATTGAGATTTCAATTTGCAGTAGAAAAAGGAAACAAAAAACTCATCTACTCTTTTGCTAGCAGACATAGCTTCTTAAGTTTCACTCCAGAGTTTGAAAAGTTTAATGAAAGATTTGATAAGACTATAAGCAGCGCCTCTAAAGTAGCAAAACAAGGCAATGTTGAAAAAGCAAGGTATATCTTACATAAGTATCTCGGTATTAAAGAGCTAGAGAAAAAGATAGATAACTGCTTAAAAATCGGCTATCTTAAACAGTTTGAAAATATAGATGCTAACTCTAAAGCTCTAGACTTATTTTTAAAAAGATACAATTTTTTATTTGGGATTGATAACCTTTTAGAAGCTTCTATGATAAAAAAATCTCTATCTAAGCTTTATGAAGAGTTCTGTAAAAACCCATCAACTCTTGAAGTAAAGCGTTATCCAGACTTTTTACATCTTTAATCACTTGTAAAAAAAGAGTTCCTTTACTGCGAGAGTGTGAAATAACTATAGTTTTCTCTCAGAAGTGAGACTTTTAAGAATGCTAACCAATGGCATTCTCTTCTTGGAAGTGGACTTCAGTCTGCACAAAAGACTTACAAATCGCACTTTGGTTTTAAAGCCTCACTTTAGAATTATTTCACACTCTCTGTCTAAAGGATTAAAAAAGTATAATAAATTTAAAAATAAGTAGAGTAAAATGCAAGGTTATATCATAAAACTTAACAAAGTTAAGGATGAAGACTTAATCGTCACTATCATAACAAAAGGCAAGCTAGACACCCTTTACAGATTTTATGGAGCAAGGCACGGAGTGATAAATCTTGGTTTTAAGATAGATTATGAGAGAGAAGATAGTGCAAAATCAACCATATCAAGATTAAAAGATGTTATCCATATAGGTTTTAAATGGATAAATAACCATAGGCTCTTAAAATTATGGCAGGACTTTATAGCGCTTTTTTATAAACATCTTCAAGATGCCCAAGAGTTAGATGACTTCTACTTTGAACTTATAGATAGTGCATCTAAAATCTGGAATGAGCAAAACCCAAAAAGAGTAGCCATAGAGTCATATGTTAAACTCTTAGAGTATGAGGGAAGACTTCACTCTGACCTTAATTGTTTTTTATGTTCCATAAAGATAGAAGATGATGAAGTCTCACTTATAAGGGCATATCTACCTACGCACAAGGCTTGCTCTCATACTCTTGGTATCAACAAAAAAGGACTTGTTGAATTGTTTGAGAAAAAGTCTTCTATCTTTTTAAGTGATAAAGAGGTAGATAGACTCTGGATAGTTTTACTTGAAGGTCTTTAAGGTTTTTTAGCAACTATAGAAGCTACTTTTACCCTCTCACCTTTTGAGTTTGTATCTATTCGCTCTTCATAGTAGATAACTTCAAGAGCTATAAAAGAGTGAAGTAACTCATTTTTTCGCAAAAGATAGTCAAGATTCATAGTTGGAATCTTAAAGTCACCATGAGCAAGTAGGTATGTTTCAAATATCACCACCCCACCAGCTTTTAACCCATCTTTCATTTGAGAGACTATGCGTCTGTTTAGATAGTTCACATTTACAATTAAGTCATACTTATTTGGTGCTATATTGTACTTATCTAAGTCAGCTTCTATTTTGTTGATGGTTGGTAGTTTGCTTACCTTCTCTAATGCTACATTTGAGATATCAACTGCATCTACTTCAAAACCTTTTTTAGCTAAAAAGTCAGTATTTCTACCTGTTCCACAAGCAACATCAAGTGCTATGCCAATGTTTGCATGCCCTAAATATTTTTCAACTATAGCAGAAACCTCTCCTTGGGCCTCATTTTGTGAATATTTCTCATTCCATCTTTTTTTATCTTCTATCATAAATTTTCCTTTTTTAAATATTTTATTAAATCCTCTTTAGAGAGTGGTTTTGAGTAGTAATAACCTTGAAATACATCACACTTACTCTTTCTTAAGAGATCTATTTGCTCCATACTCTCAACTCCCTCAGCTAAGGTTTTCATGTGAAAGTTCTTTCCTATGTTTATTATACTATCTACTAGGTTTTTTTCGCTTTCATCATACAAGATTTTATCAATAAAGCTTTTATCTATCTTTAACTCATCTATAGGTAACTCTCTTAAGATGCTAAGAGATGAGTATCCAGTTCCAAAATCATCTAGTGATATCTTTATATCATGCTCCTGTATATCATATAAAATAGGCAGAACATCATCTAGGCTCTCGATAGATAGAGATTCAGTAATCTCAAGCGTCAAAGAGCCTCTGTTGAAGTTTTCTTTAGCTATTGCACTAAGAAGTGTCGGCAAGAAACCAGCTTCCATAAGCTGAACAACTGAGATATTTATAGAGAGATTAAAAGGGATATTTAACTCCTTTTGAACCTCTTTTATCTCTCTTAGAGAGGTGTGGATTATAAACTCTCCAAGCTCTTTCATAAGCCCGCTCTCTTCAGCTACATGTATGAATTTATCAGGAGGGACAAGTCCTAGCTTTTTATTTTGCCATCTAACGAGCGCTTCAACTCCATAAAGAGTCTCATCTGCTTTGATCTGTGGCTGATAAGCCATCCAAAGCTCAGAAGCTTCTAGAGCACCTCTTAGTTCATGTTCTACATCTGCTCTGTATGCATTTAATGATCGCATCTCCTCACTAAAAAAGCTGTATGAGTTTCTAATCTTTTTCGCTTGATACATTGCCGTATCAGCTAAAGATAAAAGCTCTTCAACATTTTGTGCATCTCTTGGACATTCTGAGATTCCTATGCTCACGCCTACTCTAAAGTCCCTTTTTTTTACATGATAGATTTTAGATATGTAGCTTATTAGCTCTTGTATTTTTATCTCTAACTTTTGCCTGTCTATATTTCCTACAAATACTATAAACTCATCCCCGCCCTGCCTTACAATCATCTCATCTTTACTAAAAAATATATTTAGCCTGTTTGCAACCTCTACTAAGATAGCATCGCCTGCAGTATGTCCAAACTTATCATTAATAATTTTAAAATTGTCCAAATCAAGATACAAAATAAAATATTTATCGTTATATAACTTTTTATATTTGTCTATATTTTTATACATATAGATTCTATTTGGCAAGTTTGTTAGAGTATCGTGCTCAATCTGATGTAAAAGCTCTTCATCTTTTTTCTTCTCAGATGCAGCAACTCTCCTAAAAAGTATAAAAAGTATAATAAAAGTTAGTATAGACATCGTTATATGAAAAGATGCTTCTTTAAAAAATTCTTTTTTTATTTCTTGTGCATCTCCACCAACAGATATCCAAAGTTTATATTTTTTATTATAAATCAAACCTGCTATATTGTGGCCTAAAAGAGAGTTGTTTAGGAAAAAACTAACAGTTTTCTGACTCCCTCTCAGCTCTTCTATGGGGTATCCATACTTGGAGTAAAAGCTCTCCTTAACGCGAGAGAGAAACTCTTTTTTTATAGGTTTTTCATATATATCTTTATGAGAAGACTCTTGTTGACTATAGTATAGTTTATATATCTCTCCTCTATCATCTATATCTTTTAAAATGATTATTTTTTTATTTTTTGAGAGATCTAGTTCATCAAGGTAGTTAGAATTTTTAGAATTTTTTAGGCCTGCTACTATAACACCCAGTATATTTCCATCATCATCTCTTATAGCTTTTCTAAGTGGAATAATCCACTCATCAATAACATCAAAATAGTAAGTTTTTGACACAACCATATACTTAGAGCTAAGAGATCTTTTAAAATCATACCTAGTCTTATCACTTTGCATAAAGTCAATATCTTTTTTTTCTACATTTTTGCTTGCTATTAGGAGCTGACCATTTGCATCTGCTAAACCAATACTAACTAAGTAAGGATTGTGTTTTAACAAGAGAGCAAAAATTTTTTGTATTTTTTGCATTTTTTCATTTGAATCACTACTATACTCTCTAAATAGCCTCTCGCCAACAATACTTAGAAGCATATCTTTTTGCATAAAATCTGCTTCTATTGATTTGGCAACCATCTGAGTATAGTACTCTACTTGAGTGCAATGCCTCTCATTTATCTCTTTATAGCTAAAATAAAGAAGTGCCGCTAAAAGTAGTATAGCGGCTATTGAGAGTATGTAAAATATCTTCCATATACTATTTTTAACTATCATTTGATTATGATACCAAAAATTTGTTATTTATTATAATTTTTTATATTACGAGAGTCTATTTTTGTAATCTTCGTAACCAAACTCTTTTACTATCTTGATATTTCCATCTCTTTTTTTAAGTGCTAAAGATGGAAGTTTTATGCCATTAAATGTTGTACTTTTTACAAAAGTATAGTGGATCTGATCTTCAAAGATAACTCTATCTCCAACTTTAAGAGGCCCATCAAATGAGTAGTCTCCCATGATATCTCCTGCTAAGCAAGTGTTTCCTGCGAGTCTATAAGTAAACTCCCTCTCACCTGCCTCGCTAGCACCCCTTACCTCTGCACGATATGGCATAGCCATAGTGTCTGGCATATGTGCTTCTGCTGAAGCATCAAGTATAGCTATCTTCATGCCATTATCGACAATATCTAAAACACTAGCTACTAAGTAACCACACTCCCAGCCAACGGCCTCGCCAGGTTCAAGATAGACTTCAACGCCATACTTCTCTCTAAAATCTTTGATGATTTTTATAAGACGCTCAACATCATAATCCTCTTTAGTTATATGATGCCCTCCACCAAAGTTTATATACTTTAGTCCTTTAAAGTACTTAGAAAACTTACTCTCAAAAGCCTTCAAAACACCCTCAAGCGCACCAACATTTTGCTCACACAAGGCATGAAAGTTTAAGCCATCAACGTATTCTAAAACTCTCTCATCAAAGTTTGCAAGTGTTGTGCCTAAACGGCTATAGATGCCACAAGGATTATAAATCTCTTTTGGAGACTCTGAATACTCTGGGTTTATCCTAAGTGAAATCTCTATCTTAGGATTTACCTCTTTTACTCTAGAAGCATACTTAAATAGCTGGTTTACAGAGTTAAAGACTATATGGTCTGAGATGCTAGCAATCTCATCTATCTCTTCATCTTTAAAGGCTGGCGAATAGGTATGAACCTCCTTGCCAAACTCCTCATAAGCAAGTTTTGCCTCATGAAGTCCACTCGCTGTACAACCATGAAGATATCTCTTAACCTGCTCAAATGTGCTCCACATAGCAAAACCTTTAAGAGCCAAAATCACCTTAGCTCCACTTCTTTTTTGCACATCATCTAAGATAAGAAGATTTCTCTCTAAAAGCTCTTCTTCGCAGACATAACAAGGAGTTGGGATATCTTCAATTCTCATACTCTTATACTTCCATCTCTTTGATTTCCCAAGGAAGCCCCTGCGTGTTCATCTCCTTCATAAAAGGGTCAGGATCAAGTTGCTCTAAGTTAAAAACGCCCTGCCCACTCCATTTGCCTTGTAACATAAGTTTTGCACCTATCATAGCTGGAACTCCAGTTGAGTATGAAACACCTTGAGAGTTTGTCTCAGCAAAACAATCTTCATGATCTTTTACTTGATAGATATATATCTTTCTATTTTTTCCATCTTTTATGCCTTGGACAAAAACACCAATATTTGTCTTACCTTTTGTTCTAGGACCAAGTGAAGCTGGGTCTGGCAGAAGAGTCTTTAAAAACTCCATAGGAACTATCTTCATACCTTTGTGCTCAACTTCCTTGATGCCTAGCATCCCAACATTTTCCAAACACTTCATATGAGTTAAGTAACTCTGTCCAAAAGTCATAAAAAATCTTATGCGTTTTAAGCCTTTTATGTTTTTTACAAGCGATTCTAACTCTTCATGGTAAAGCAAGTAAGAGTCTTTTGGGCCAACCTCAGGATAATCCCAAACTTGCATAATCTCCATAGGTTCAGTCTCTATCCACTCTCCATTTTCCCAATAACGACCTTTTGAACTAACTTCTCTAAGATTTATCTCAGGGTTGAAGTTTGTAGCAAAAGCGTAACCATGATCTCCAGCGTTACAGTCAAGTATATCTATAGTGTGGATCTCATCAAAGTAGTGTTTTTGCGCATAAGCACAAAAAACATTTGTAGCACCTGGGTCAAAACCACTCCCTAAAAGTCCCATGATCCCAGCTTTTTTAAAAGCCTCATCTCTCTCCCACTGAAGTTTATACTCAAACTTAGCCTCATCTGGATGCTCATAGTTTGCAGTGTCAAGGTATGGTGTTTTTGTAGCAATACAAGCGTCCATAATAGTTAGATCTTGATACGGAAGTGCAACATTTATAACAATGTCCGCTTTTACATCTTTTATGAGCTTTATAAGTTCCTCTGTGTTGTCAGAGTCTACGCTTCTTGTCTCTATGTCTGCATCTGGTAAGTCACTTTTTATAAGATCACACTTTGCAATAGTTCTACTTGCTAATACTATACGACCAAATACATCTGAATTTTGTACACATTTGTGCACAACTACGCGACTGACTCCGCCAGCACCAATTATCAAAGTTGTTTTCATTTTTTCTCCTAAATTGTGTTTATATATAAGTTTTATTTTGACTCTATTTACTACTGTGATTATAGCAGTTCTAATAATTTTTGCTAACCCTATACCAACTCAAAAGCCACAAGAAGTGTAAAAATCCACACAAGGGCTGTTACTATAAGGCTCATAAGAACTAATGTTGCTCCAGCATCTTTTGCCCTCTTTGCTAAGATATGATAGTCAGTGGTTACAAGGTCAACAACTCTCTCAATA
>JAVEST010000159.1:0-3758 GCA_034006465.1 Sulfurimonas sp.
TAGATCTTAGAGGAAATCCTGGCGGACTTGTGTCTCAGGCGGTTGAAGTAGCTGATATGTTCTTAAATAGAGGAAATATCATAACTCAAGTTGGAAGAGGAGTGAGTGATAAAAAATCCTATGATGCTTCCAAAGAAAAAACACTAACTAGCCTGCCTTTGGCGGTTTTAGTGGACTCAAACACTGCATCTTCGGCTGAGATTTTAAGTGGAGCTCTGCAGATTCATCATCGTGCCACACTCTTTGGAGAAAAAACTTTTGGCAAGGGGAGTGTGGAATCACTATATGCTCTAAATAAAGAAGAAGCTTTAAGCCTTACAGTCGCACACTACTTCCTAGCGGATTCAAGCACCATAGAGGGTGTTGGAATCCTGCCAGATTATGAGGTAAACACCCAAATTATTGGTGGCAGAGATAAATGTTTAGCTTCAGCAGAAGAATTTTTACAAAATATAAAAAAATTTATTAAAAAAAATCCTCCGCAGATAAGTGGTGTATGCACTAAAGAGGGGAAATAAAATGTTTAAAAGCTTGATGCTTTTTTTGTTTTTACTGCTTTGGTTTTTACTAGCTGAGTCATCTTCATGTTTAGTTTTTCTCTTCTATCTCTTTGTCCTCACTCCTCTTTTAATGCTCTCACTTATAGAGATGCCACTTATAAGAAAGAGGGCAGTTGCAACTGCTCTCTTTCATGAGAGTAGTTCACTCTTTAGCATCTTTAAGAGTGTTTGGTTAAACCTTTTCATCTCTTTGGCTGTTGCCTTTGTCGTAGCTACTTTGGTGTTAGTTAATAGTCTCTACTTTGATGGTGTAGTCTTTTTTATCTTAGGCTTTGATATCTTAGCGCTTTGGTGGATATATACAAAAACAAAAAAGTACCTAAGTAAAAGAGTTAAAGAGGAGTTTTTGTCTGCTATATCTAGGAGATGGAGCATCTATATAAACACACTTTTTTTAGTTTTAGTATTTGTTGTTTATGCTTATTTTAGCACTCCAAACATTGAGATAAAAAACTTTAATTGTGAGATATTAAATTTTATATCAACAAATTTAAGATATAAAGAACTCTTAGAATACAAGCTTGTAAGCCTATCTTTGCAAGCACTTAGCAGTACAGGTAATGCCTACATGTGGGTACTCTATCTACTTCTGTCTCAAAGTGTTTTTGCTTGGGCCTACTCAAGATTGGCTTTTTCTTTTGAATCAATCGATGCCATCTTAAAGACAAAAGATAAAAATAAAAACTACTTTTTATTTGGCTTTATATTAACAATAATCTTACTTTTTATAATAAGTTCAAGCATAAACTATCTCTATGAAAAACATCATATTCAAAAGTCTCAAGAAAAGATTGACAGATTTTATAAAGAAGTAGATAGGGTAATAGATGCAAAGCTTAGCTCGTCTGAGATGCTGTTGCTACAAAATATAGATACCAAAATAGATGAGCAAATAGATGCTGCTTTTGCCAATGTTTATGATGGAGTTCCTGCACTTAGCGCATACTACTACTCCATAAAGGGCGAGTATAGTAGGATTTTTTTAAAGGGATATAGTCTCTATTGTGAATATAAAAACGACTACTTAGCACCATTTTACAACCAGTATCTGCCGCAAAGATTTCAACTAAAAGAGTGCAATACACAAGCTTTAGAAGATGAGATAGAATCAAAGATAGATTACTATCTCTTTACTCAACATGAGTTCTCTACCAAAATAGATGAAGCTTCTACTAAGATAGATGCGAGCATTAAAGAGTCTATGCTAAATTTTGAGAGTGAGTTAAAGGAGAGCATTGAAGAAGTTCAGTTAAACCACGACTCAGGGTTAGAGACTTCTGAGTTAAACTTTAGAGAGATTTTTGAAGCGAACTCTAGGGATATGGCTAAAAAAGGACTTAGTGCTACGGGAACTATTCTTATAAGTGGCGCAATATCAAAGAGCATAATGTCAAAGATGCTACTAAAGTTTGGGGCAAAAGGAGCTGTAAAAGCTTCATCTTTCTTTGGTGCATCTATAGGCGGTATAGTCCTTTGTGCACCTAGTGGTCCGTGGGCTCTGCTTTGTGGAGTTGTGACTGGGACTGCTAGTTGGGTCGGAGTTGATGCTGCTATGACTGAGGTTGATCAAGCATTTAATGAAGAGGATTTTAAAAAGAGTGTAGTTATGATGATAGATGCACAAAAAAACTCTCTAAAAAACCTTATGAAAGACTCATATAAAGAGTGGATAAGAGAAGTGTTTAAAGAGCTAAGAGATGATGCAAACAAGCTTAAATCTCCCTACGAGCAGAGTCTCTCTAAGGGTTGATTTCACTTTTGATGATTTTGCTAATTCATTACAACTGATGTTATTGCTAGGTCACACATTTTTTAAATTTTATTGTTTCTATACTCCAAGATTTAACAACTTACCTGAAGTTGGTAATTTTGCATTTTTAAGTGTCTGATAGGCTGATGAAGGTGTGTTATTATCATTTTTACTTAGAATTGAATCCTTAGCAATGCTTTGTCCTGAGAGATAACTACTGTAGTTTTCTTTTGTATGACGATCTATTTCTTTCATTAATGTATCGAACATATCAGGATCATCAAAATGTATATTCATCCCATCTGCTAGATTTGTTACATAATCGGCTCCGAATTTATCTGTTAGATAAGATTCGAAATCTTGTCCAGTTTCTAAAAAAGAATGGTAATCTCTGATATTATCGAATGTTGTTTGATCTAAAACCATAGCATTCATGCAAAAATGACCGAAAAGTTCACCCACTGAAACTTGATCTGATGCTTCAGCAGAATCATAGCTTACACCGTATTCATCTTGATAAATGTCTTTCCAATAGGAAACATTTTGATCAATTTGAGACATTTCATTTTGTGCGCCAATAAACACTTTTAATCCAGTATCAAGAGTATTTTGAGACATACCCCCGATCAAATTGGAAGGATTATTTACTGCATTATAGTCAGATTCCGATTTTTGGATGCTTACTGGATTATCCAGTAAACTTCCATTTGATTGAAAGCTCCATGGCATTTTACTAACTTGTTCAATGCTCATACTTCCATCAGAATCAAGAGTGTTTCCAGCTACTTTAGCAAAGAAATCCCAAACTTTACCAAGTGCTTTAACAGGGTCATCGTTTGAACCAACTATTTTAGCATATTGTTCGACAGTATCCATTTGCTGCTTATGGATTTTGATATTATCAGGAATCCCTGCCGCTTTATTAAAATCAGTACTAAAAAAACCGTTTTCATCGACTTTAAATCCCCATTTGGTTGAGATAGTAGCACTATCGCTACTTACAGCTGATAGACTAATCGCATCAGTAGATATTTCAGAAGTCTCTGATCTTTTTTTAACGATAGATGCAGAATAAAGTGAAGATGATGTGACACTAGCTATGGACATAATAAGCTCCTTATATAATGGTAACAAATTTTATAACACTAAAAAAGCAAATATTGTTCCATTTATTTTGTTTATATTGGTTAGTTTTTCAAAAGCTTAAATGGATTAAAGGAGTAGTGTAGTTACAAAGCGTGCTGGCGAAAGTGATGATTTGTTATGCTTTTTTTAAAGTATCTCATTTTTTTGTTCTTTTAAAAAAGCTAAAAAGATTCGGCTCAAGCTCTTGTATTTAAAGAGCTAAGAGATGATGCTTCTAAGCTAAAATCTCCCTACGAGCAGAGTTTTTCTTAAGGGTTGATTTCACTCTTGATAACTTTAGCTAACTCATTACATTTTTGAAT
>JAVEST010000018.1:0-23050 GCA_034006465.1 Sulfurimonas sp.
CCACAATACTTTGTAGCTATACTTTTTGCCACATCTCTTTACTGGATGTATCTGCTTTATGCTCCTTTTTTACTAACGATAACTATTGCTGCACTACTTGCAATCTCTACTGCAAATATTCAAAACCTTTTTTACAAACTCTTTAAAAGCCGTCTTGTTGCAGCCCTTGCTTCGAGTTTTTTACTAGCTGTTCTCTTTTTTGCTCCACTGGGATACTTTTTGGCAACTCTTACTATGAAGCTAAAAAATATTGAGCCTGAAGTTTATTTAGGGATAGAGGCTTATATAAAAGAGTTTATTGCAAATCCTCCTACTTATCTTGCATTTTTAGAGCCTTATGCTAAAGAAGCTTTAAAAGAGTGGAATGTAAGTTCGCTTGCTTCAAAGGTTATATCTATGACTGGAACTATCGGAGCTTTTAGTGCTGGGTTTTTAAAAAATGCATTTTTGACTATCATCTTTTACTTTTTTGCTCAGTATAACGGTGCTTATATAGTAGAATTTTTAAAGCGAGTAGTTCAGATGTCAGTAGAGGAGACAACCCTTATAGCCAAAGAGATATCTTCAGTTATGAGTGTTGTTTTTTACTCCATCATCACAACTGCTATGTTTGAGGGAGTTTTGTTTGGTGTAGCTATCTCTTTTATAGGTTACAACGGGCTTCTCTTTGGCATCATGTATGGTTTTGCATCTCTTATACCTGTAGTTGGCGGGATCTTGATGTGGCTTCCATTTATGATTTATGAGTTCTCAATTGGGGAGACATCAAACGCTATTTTTATAGCGATTTACTCTATTGTAGTTATCTCAATTATCGCAGATACTTTTGTCAAGCCACTTATCATAAAAGAGATTAACAATAGAATGTTAAAAGAGGATGACACAAGGATAAATGAGCTTATAATCTTTTTTGCAATCATAGCAGGGCTAGCAACTTTTGGTTTTTGGGGAATGATACTAGGGCCTGCTATTACTGCATTTTTCTTAACTGTTTTAAAACTGTTTGAAGCTAGAACAAAGGAGTGCGAAGATTCTTCTAGCTCTGATAAATCTCAGGATAATCATTTTTAAATCTCCTATGCAACCAAAACCAAGGTTTAGGAGACTTTAGTATCTCTTTGCTTAGCCAATCTATTTGCATCTGAGTTGAAACCTTAACGTCATGTTCTATATCATCTGTTTTTGGTGGAATTATCTCATCATAAAATTTTATAACAAAGTTTTCATCATCTTGTGTATGAATAAGTGTAGGAATTATCGCAGCATCAAATTTTCGTGCTAAGTAAGCAGTACTCTTGACCTGACCTGTAGGTTTGCCTAAAAAGTCAACCGTAACTGCCTCTTTTTTATTTACATTTGTATCAATTAAAACAGCGATAGTTCCACCAGCACGAAGACGCTTTACAAGAGCTCTTGTGGCACCACTTCTCTCTACATACTCCATGTTGGATTTTGAACGAGAACTTAGTACATACTCTTCAAAATGCTTATTTTTCATTTTTGTATAGACTGTTAAAAAAGGTTCACGCAGAGCACCTAGCATCGCTCCTGCAAACTCCCAAGAACCATAGTGTGCGGTTATAAAGATGATGGGTCTGTTTTGCTCTTTAGCCTTTTTTACAACTTCATCATTAGCAAAGCTTACATTTTTTGAAAGCTCTTGCATAGAGTAATGTCTTATCTCCATGGTATGAAGAAGATTTAGTGCAAGTTGTTTAAATGAAGCCTTTGCGATTTCTTCTATAAACTCTTCGCTTACATCATCTCCATAGATAAATTTCAAATTATCTCTTACGACCTTGTTATATCTCTTTGAGGTTTTATAGGCTATAAATCCAAGAGTTGTAAAAAAACCTCTTCTTAGTTTCTTAGGAAGAAGCATCAAAAACTTCTCTAAAACCAAAAACATATAAAATCCTATCATATCAATAACTCCCTAGCTTTTTTTGTAATGTTTTTTACTTCAATATCTTTGATAGAAAAGTCATTTTTATCTATGTGGTAGATATCCACTTTTGAGTCTGACTTTAGAAAAAGATTTTTAGAAGTCTCATAAATCATTCTTTTTGTAGTTGGACCAAAAAGAGTGATAGATGCAATGTTTTGTGCCCATGCGATGTGAGTTGGTCCTGTATCGTTTCCTATAAGTAGATCAACACTTGAGATAAACGAGACTAAATCAAGCAGGGATAGTTTTGGAGCAAGTATGGCAGATGCTGAGTTTTTGCAAATCCACAAAGCATCTTCTCTCTCTTTTTCATCTCCCCAGACAATATAGCAGTTCTCTCCTAGCTCATCACAAAGCTGGGCTACTTTTTCTTTTGGGTATTTTTTTGACTCCCAAGATGCACCAATAACAATGGCTATATTTTTTTTCTCACTTTTACTTAGCGGATATTTCTCAACATCAAAAACTCTCTGTTTATTGAGTAGCATCGAATCATCTATCCTAAATCCAAGTCCATCAGATGCTAGAAAGATATTTCTTTTTACAATGTTTTCGTCATATTCTATATATGAAGTTGTTTTGTAGAAAAATCTTGAGATGGACTCTCTTGATGAGTTTTTATCAAAGCCATGTGTTTTTTTGCCAATGAGTCTTGCGACAATACTTGACTTTAGAAGTCCTTGCATATCTATGATGATATCAAACTTACCTAAAGAGCGAAGTTTTGAGATGGTCTTAAAAAATTCTTTAAGGCTTCTTGATTTTTTCAGCTCTTTTAGATTTATGGTGTGGACACGATGAAGTAGTGGATGATTTTGCAGCAAGGGTGCAAAAACCTCTTCAGTTATCCACTCTATCTTTGCATCTGGATACTTTTTGTGGATAAACTGTAGTATTACTGCGCTATTTATAATATCTCCAAGTGCTGAGAGTCGCACTATGGCTATGCTTTTTATATCTTTTTTCATTGGCGACATTATAGCTAATTCCGCATGATAGTTTGTTTTTTCAACTCCACTATAATCTCTTTTTGTCTATCATAAACATACTCCATAAGAATTGACTCATGTGCTTGGTCCTCTTCTAAGTCTACAACTATCTTACAAAACTCGTCACTGCATCTTATAAAAGTAACCTTGGCTTCTAAGGCCAACGCCATATATCCATCTTGAGAATTTTTAATAGGAAGAGTAAACTTTAGTGTAACATTTGTTGATTGTAACTCATCTATTTGCTTGATTGATCTTGTTTTTATGGCTATAGAATTCATAGAGATATCTAATATATCTCCGCTTAAAGAACCTTTACCATTTATAACTGAGATAGGAGTTCTTTGAGAGGAGGTTACACGGCTATATTTTCTACCAATTGCACTTCCATCTACAAATCTAAAATTTTTTAAAAGTGCTACTCTCTTTTTTAAATCAATAAGTTTTACGTCAGCTTCAATATCCTTTGTAAAATTTGCAGATTGGATAACAGTCCCTTTTTCAAAGTTCATTACGGTGCCTTGGAGTTGTTGAAAATTTACATATATCTCTTCGTGAGTTTTTTTAACAATCATAGCAGAGGTGTTGATACATAAGCCTTTGTAGATGTTTAGAAGCTTTATGGAACTTTTGTTTGTGAATGTTGATTGTAAAAGTATGTCTATCGCTTTTTCATCATCTAGCTCACTATCTATATTTATGACTCTATATATTTTTTGAGTCTCTATATCTTTGCTTGAAATTTTTTCTTTTGCAATATCTGAGATGATTTTTAGTGCATCATTTAACTCAAAATCATTGACATCAAAAACATGCAATCCAACAATCGGTTTGACTTCCTCTTTGGAGCTATATTCAAGTAGACGTTTTTGAATAGTATAGGCTTTTTGTTTTGTTGCTTCAAAATCAAGCCCCTCAAAAAGAGTAATGTATAATCTATGGCTATATTGAGCCAAAAGAGTGTCTGCATCTATGTCTAATTCAACTTGCAAAAGTAGGTCACGGATAGCCATCTCTATCTCATACTCACTCCAAAATTTACACAGAGTGTCTATGTTCTCTATGTTTATAGTTATGATAGAGTAGATGTTTTTAGATAAATTTTCCTTAAGAAGTTTCTCTTTTAGTACTTCTATAAAGTAGATACGGTTTTTTATAAAGTCAATATTTCTATATTTTGTTTGCTCATTTTGTGTAGCCATTTTTTTTAAAAGAAGATCTGTTTTTATGTCAGATATAACTTTTAAAGTTTCATTTCTGGGAGTTAAAATTTTTTTTACACTTAAAAAAAATGCTAATTGAAAGAGCATCAGATTGGGAGCTTCATCTACAAAAAAGTATATCAAAGAGCCTGTTTTATTACTTAGGAGTTTTCTTATATGAAGTAGCAGTGTTTTTTCTATTTTTTCTATTTCTACGAGATAGACGTCAGCATGGTTTAGTGTATCTACTTTACTTATATCGAGTGTTTCACTAAATTCAAAGGCTTTAGTAATATCTGATATCTGTTTAGAAAGGCTAGTCTTATAGTAAAGATGAAGCAAAAATTACACCTCTATGTTGTTTTAATAAAGTATATCACAAGTCTTTTTATAAAAAATAGATTTTAATCAAGATATTTTGATATGATAAAAATCTATAATTATGAACATAATGTTATGTAGCCTTTGGTATAATTGCAAAAATTTTAAAATAAGGCGTTTTAATAGATGGTCGCATCAGACATTCAAGATTTTGCAGAGGGGCGAACTAAAGTAAGAGCCTATCTTTGTTATCTTTTTTCTAGGAACATTCCAAATAGGCTTCCATCACTTACAAAAGAGATGATAATACCTCGCCTCTTAAAGATAAAAGCGGATTTGGAAAACTGTGAAGGAATCTATCTTCTAGACTACAAAGGCGTTCAAATCTCCCCTACCTATACAGCTTCTAAAGAGGTGGAGCGTGATATAGGTAAGATTAGGGCTGATCGTGCTTACTATTATCGTGCAGTAAGAGAAGAGAGATGCACCATAACAGACCCATATCCATCTCTTATAACTCAAGATTTAACAGTTACAGCATCTCAACCTATCTATAATGAAAAGAATGAACTCGTCTATGTAGCGTGTTTAGATATGCCTCTTGAAGAGGTTTTAAAGATAGCTCAGCTAAACACCTCAGATGCCTTTTTTACAAAACTATTTAAATATTCATACGCAATGTTTGCTTTTGCACTTATAGCAGTTGCAATGTTCCTTTTTGCTCATGGTGTTAAGAGCTTTTTTGTAAATGAGATAACTGTTTCGCATCTAGTAGTAGATGATATGTTTAAGGCAACTATTTTACTCACCCTATCTTTGGCTATTTTTGATTTGGCAAAGACTCTTATAGAAGAGGAGATAATGGGACGAAATAAAGAGCAGGACATCTCAAGGCCGCATAAAACTATGGTTAAGTTCTTAGGTTCTATCATCATTGCACTCTCCATTGAAGCACTGATGTTAGTCTTTAAGTTTGCCATCACAGATCCGCAGATGCTTATGTATGCTATGTTTATCATAGGCGGAGTGGCACTTCTGATAATAAGTTTAGCAATCTATATAAAATTTACAAAAGCAACGAGTGAGATATGATAGGAATAGTTGATTATAAGATGGGAAATCTAGCGAGTGTTCAAAATGCTTTTTCAATACTTGGAGAAAAAACAGTCATAGTATATGACCCAGAGAGATTTAAAGAGTATGACAAACTTTTACTGCCAGGTGTGGGTGCTTATGGAGATGCGATGAAGCATCTGAAGCAAAGAGGTATGGATGATGCTTTAAGAGAGTATGCCACAAGCGGAAAATATATGTTTGGCATCTGCTTAGGTATGCAACTACTTTTTGAGAGTAGCGAAGAGTTTGGTGATAGCGCGGGGTTAGGACTTATAAAGGGAAGCGTAAAAGCTTTTGATAAGAGTAGATTTCAAGAGAACTTAAAAGTTCCTCATATAGGATGGAATAGAGTATTTACAAAAGAACATCCACTCTTTTATGGTTTAGATGCTAGCCACTACTTATACTTTGTTCACTCATATCATGCGGAGTGCACAAACAAAGAGGATATCATAGGAACTACAAACTATGGCTATGAATTTACATCAGCAATAGCGCGCGAAAACATACTTGGCATCCAACCACATCCAGAAAAAAGTCATAAAAATGGTTTAAAGATTTTGGAGAATTTTATTAAACTATAGTTGCTTCTGGTATGCATTTCCACGCAGAGTGTGGGAATGAGGTGGAACTTGGGAGCGAGAGAGAAATTTATAAAAAATTAAAGGAAAAAAATGACTCTATATCCAGCGATTGATTTAAAAGATGGAAAGGCTGTAAGGCTTACTAAGGGGCTTATGGATAGTGCTAAGATCTACTCAGATGAGCCGTGGCTTTTAGTCAAGAAGTTTGAAGAGATGGGTGCGAAATGGGTCCATTTAGTTGACTTAAATGGCGCCTTTGCAGGTGAACCTAAAAATTTAGAGCAGATCGTAAAGATACGACAAAACTGTAGCGTTAAACTTGAGCTTGGTGGCGGCATCCGCGATGAAGAGACTATCAAAAAAATGCTAGAAATTGGCATAGATAGAATAATCCTTGGCTCCATAGCTGTTAAAAATCCAGAATTTGTAAAAGAGATGGCTGCTAAGTACCCAATAGCCGTAGGCATAGATGCCATAGATGGATTTGTGGCAGTTGAGGGCTGGGGAGAGGTAAGCACTATGCGAGCTACCGAACTTGCAAAAGAGTTTGCTAATGCTGGTGTTGAAGCTATTATATGTACAGATGTTGGCAAAGATGGAACACTTAGTGGTGTAAATGTTGAGTTTACCCTAGAGATAGCAAGAGCTAGCGGGATTAGTACAATCGCTAGTGGCGGGGTAAAAGATGTAAGCGATATTGAGGCATTAATTGCTACTAAAGAAATTGATGGCGTAATCATAGGAAAAGCTTACTATGAGGGAACGATAGATTTACCAAAGCTATTTAAAAGCCTGGATTAATAGTAAAAAAACAAAAATTTAGATATTATTTGATTATAAATTTTGCAAAATATATTATAAAAAAGGATTTCAATTGAAATTACTTGTTGTTGATGATAGTTCTACAATGCGACGTATTATAAAAAACACTTTAGCTCGCTTGGGATATAAAGATATTTTAGAGGGTGCTGACGGTGTAGAGGGATGGACACAAATGGATACGAATCCTGATATTGATATGTTAATAACTGACTGGAATATGCCAGAGATGAATGGTTTAGAGTTGGTTAAAAAAGTTAGAGCTGATGAGCGTTTTAAAGATACGCCTATTATTATGGTAACAACAGAGGGCGGTAAAGCAGAGGTCATCACTGCTTTAAAAGCTGGCGTTAATAACTACATAGTAAAACCATTTACTCCACAAGTACTAAAAGAAAAACTTGGTGCTGTTATGGGAATAACTCAATAATGCAAGATTACTACTACGAGCTAGTAGTTAAAGTTTCATCACATAAAGAGCTTTTTGCAGATTTTTTGTCTGACACTATAGATGTTGGATTTGAAGAGTCTGAGGAAGGCTTTACTATCAGAAGTGAAGATGAACTTGAAACTATCGCTTGGGGATTAGAGCAGTTTTGTGAGGCCCTGCAAAAGGCTTTGGGTAAAACTATAGAGCTTGAATACACGCATAAAAAACTTAAAAACAGTGACTGGGTTGAACTCTATCAAAAGAGCATAACTCCTATAGAAATTGGTAAGTTTTATATACATCCGACTTGGGATGCTAAAAATCCAGATCTAATAAACATCGTCATTGACCCAGCCCTTGCTTTTGGGACTGGGCATCACCCAACAACTGCTTCATCTCTTCGTGCAATATCAAAGTATGTAAAAGAGGGTGATACTCTTATAGATGTAGGTTGTGGAAGCGGGATATTAGGCATCGGAGCTATTAAGCTTGGGGCAATTGTAGATGCTTGTGATACTGACTCAGTCTCAGTAGAAAACTCAAAAGAGAATGCAAAACTAAATGAAGTTGAGTTCGCTGATATCTGGGAAGGTTCATGTTCGCTAAGTAAGAAAAAGTACAAGGTAGTTGTAGCGAACATAGTAGCTGACGTACTTACGTTTATAGCAAAAGACCTAAAAAATGCTCTAGAGAGTGATGGAGTGTTGATTTTGTCAGGAATCTTAGATAAGTATGAGAACAAGGTTTTAAGCTTTTACAAGGATTGTGAAATTTTAGAGCGAATTGCAGTAGATGAGTGGGTAACATTCGTCTTAAAAAGAAAATAAAAAGAGATAAATAATGCCAAATCAAAATAACAATGAAAATAAAAATAATAATTTTTTTAACAATAATCCTCTAATAGCTTTTGCTATTTTTTCAGTGGCTATCATCTTACTTTTTAAAGCTTTAGTTGGTGATGGCGGAGGGCTCGATGATGCAGGAAATTCAAACAGAAAAACTAAGCAAGTAAGTTACTCTGAACTTAAAGGTTTAGTTGAGTCAAAGTCACTAAGAGAAGTGAATATTGGACAAACTTATATAAAAGCAGTAGGAACTGAGGGCACTATCTATACGACAAGAATCGTAAAGGGTGATACAAGACTTGTAGAGCTACTTGATAAGCAAGGCATCCAGTACACTGGATTTAGCGAGACTAATTGGTTTACTGAGATGTTTGGCTGGTTGTTTCCTTTTCTTATTATCATCGCAATTTGGATGTTTTTTGCAGGAAGAATGCAAAAAAGTATGGGTGGTGGACTCTTAGGCATAGGAAGTTCAAAAAAACTTGTAAACTCTGAAAAACCAAATACAAAGTTTGATGATGTTGCGGGTGTTGAAGAGGCAAAAGAAGAGGTTCAAGAGATAGTTGACTTCTTAAAATATCCAGCTCGTTATGTAGAGATTGGTGCGAAAATCCCAAAAGGTGTTCTCTTAGTAGGATCTCCCGGAACTGGTAAAACGCTTTTGGCTAAAGCAGTGGCTGGAGAAGCAGATGTTCCTTTTTTCTCAGTAAGTGGTTCTAGCTTTATAGAGATGTTTGTGGGTGTTGGTGCAGCTCGTGTCCGTGACCTGTTTGAGCAAGCAAAAAAAGATGCTCCAAGTATCATCTTTATAGATGAGATAGATGCCATAGGTAAAAGCCGTGCAGCTGGTGGAATGATGGGTGGAAACGATGAGAGAGAACAGACTCTAAATCAACTCCTAGCAGAGATGGATGGTTTTGGAACAGATACACCTGTTATCATCTTAGCCGCTACAAATAGACCTGAAGTACTAGATCAAGCACTACTTCGTCCAGGTCGTTTTGATAGACAAGTCTTAGTAGATAAACCAGACTTTGAAGGTCGTGTAAAAATCCTAAAAGTACATATGAGAAGTGTAAAAATGGATGAAGATGTTGAGATTGAAGAAGTGGCTCGTCTTACAGCAGGATTAGCAGGCGCAGACTTAGCAAATATTGTAAATGAAGCTGCACTTTTAGCTGGGCGAAAGAGTCAAAAGAGTGTTAAACAAAAAGACCTTTATGAAGCAGTTGAGAGAGCCTTAGCTGGACTTGCTAAAAAGTCTCGTAGAATCAACCCTAAAGAGAAAAAAATAGTAGCCTATCATGAGAGTGGTCATGCACTTATGGCTGAGACAACAAAGGGAGCTAAAAAAGTCTCTAAAGTCTCCATAGTTCCTCGTGGACTTGCAGCACTAGGATACACTCTAAACAAGCCAGAAGAGAACAAGTATATGATGCAACAACATGAGTTGTGGGCTGAAGTTGATGTTCTTCTTGGTGGTCGTGCAGCCGAAGATGTGTTTTTAGGTGAGATCTCAACTGGTGCTGGAAATGATCTTGAGAGAGCAACAGATATCATAAAATCCATGGTTCAAACTTATGGAATGAGTGATGTAGCTGGACTTATGGTTTTAGAGAAGAGCAGACAATCATTTTTGGGTGGCGGACAACAATCTACTCGTGAATATAGTGATAAGATGGCTGAAAATATGGATGAGTTTATTAAAACATCCCTCTCTAAAAGATATGAAGAGGTTAAGATTCGCTTAGAAGAGTATAGAGAAGCTATTGAGAGAATGGTAAAACTTCTTTATAAGAAAGAAAACATTACAGGTGAAGAAGTAAGAGAGATTATTGTTAATTTTGAAAAAGAGCACAATATGGACTCAAAAGTAGAAAGCTCAGTTGATGATATAGCAGAAGAGTTAAAAGAAGATGCTAAAATGTCTAAAAATATCATAAATAAAGATAGTGAGAATTTGTGATGAGTAATAATCTTCTACCAATAGCAAAAGAGGGATTTAATCGTATAGGTATTGCTTTTTTAGCATTTATCTTCTTTAGCATCTTTGATTTTAATTTTTTAGGATTTCTATCTTTTATAGCGGTGCTCGCTTTGATATTTATATATAGAAATCCTGAGAGAATGTCCCCTATTCTTGAAGTAAAAAGCGTAGTTTCTCCTGTAGATGGAACTGTTATATCTATAGAAGAACTAGAAAATAGTGAGTACGCTTATAAGATAGAGATAGATAGTAATTACTTTGATGTCTCACTACTGCGTTCACCACTAAGTGCTACTGTAAAATCAATAGAACTAAAACGAGGTGCAAGACTCTCAAAAGACTCACCATTAGCAAAAGAGTTAAATGAGAGAGTAGAGATAGTTTACGAAGATAGTTTTGAGAATTCTATAAAAATAAAGCATATGTTAAAACAGAGTTTTGATAGAATAAAAGTGGATTTAAACACAAAGCAAAACACTATTCAAGGGGCTAGATACGGTTTGATGATAAATGGCATCACAACTATATATCTACCTCAAAATTTTAGAGTAAACCTTAGCATCGGACAAGAAGTTAGTTCATCTCAATCATTAGTAGGATATTTTTCATAAAAAAATGAGAAAAACCCCTACTAAACTCATCTATATACTACCAAATTTATTTACTGCTGCATCTATTTTTTCTGGGGTCTTTAGCATTATTAGTGCTGTAAATGGTAACTTTGAAAAGGCTGCTTGGCTTATTATGCTATCGCTAATATTTGATGGATTAGATGGTAGAGTTGCTAGGTTAACTAACACCTGTTCTAAATTCGGTGTAGAGTTTGACTCTCTCGCTGATATGGTTGCATTTGGAGTGGCTCCTGCATTTTTGATCTATATGTTTGTGGGTTTTGAATTTGGCCGCTTTGGAATTGTGACATCTGCACTTTTTGTTATCTTTGGAGCTATTAGGCTTGCAAGATTTAATGTAATGACAAGTAGTAGTGAGCCATCGGTTTTTATAGGTGTTCCAATCCCAACGGCAGCTGTCTTTGTCTCTTTACTTGTACTTCTGTTTAACAAATACAACTTTCATATTGACTACGGCATTATTATTATGTTTTTAGCTATCTTGGTCTCTATTCTTATGATTAGCAATATTCGCTACCCAAGTTTTAAAAAGATAGACTTTACACCAAAGCATGCGATGAAATTTTTTATTACAATCTTACTTATACTTTTTTTGATTTTTATGTACCCAATAGAGGGTTTTTCTTTTATATTTATAGTCTATATCTTATATGGCATCATAAGAGCTATGATACTCCTTCCAAAGAGAGTTATAAAGAAGTAGTTTTTTCTTTTAACTCTTGCTCCTTTTCAAAAAAGAGCTTCTCTAAATCTATATCAAAGTTAAAATACTCAGAAGAAAATCCGCTATCGCCAATTCTAGAGAACTGTATTATCGCGCCTTGGTTGTTTTGCACTTCAAGATATAAAAGACCAAGAGCGTAGCGACTCTCTGTAAAACTTCCATCTTTCATCTTAGAGAGCTCTAGTAGTGCTATAGCATTGGCATGATGATTTGCTGCAGTAGATGCAACTGCGCCTAAGAAGAGAGTATATGCATCTCTTACTTTTAAGTCATCTATGAGATGGTTATATAGAGTATAAGACTCTTCATAAGCTCCATCATATAGAGATGCAAGGGCTAATGCCGCTGCTATTTCATGTGTATTGCCCTTGGTTGTCTCCAAAACACGTCTTAGCTGTTTTCTAAGGAAAAAAAGTTTACCAGTTATAAGATTTTGCTGAGTATATAGATATCTTGTGAGATATGAGCCATAATAGAGGTCATTAAAACTAAATTTTTGTACCTTAAGATAGTTTAATACTTCATTTGCATACTCTTTTGGTTTTAAGTCTATAAAGTGCGTACCAATATACATCATATGTGGAACTATTTCGTTTGGAAGAAGTAGAGTTAGTTTATGTGATGCCTTTTTTGCCCTATCTTTGTTGTTTAATTTTAGTGCTATGATGGTATCAAGAGCTAGATAGAGGGGTTTGTTTTCATATCCTTTGTCTAGCCAATCTGAGATTGAGAGAATATTGTCACTGCTAATAGCTAAGAGCGTGTTATATAGATCTAGCTCTTCACTAGACTCTTCTAGCGAGATGGAATCTTTTAATATAGTTACTAAAGTTGCATTTTCATTATTTGTTAACTGGCTAGTCATTGTTGCGTAGATGCCAGAGAGATAGTTCTTTGCATCTAGGTGGTAAGAGCGTAGAAAATGCTCATGTGCTTTATCTATATTTCCCATCTGTGCGTAAGTTAGGGCTAAGTTATATTGTAAGATAGAGTGCTTAGGCTGGATTTTAGCCAATCTTTGAAGCTCTTCATTTGCATCTCTTAGTTTAAACTCCATCGCATTTTTTATAGCTTTTACTATTCCTTGATTTACACTCGATGAAGATGCACTTCTTTGTAAGTACTCTTTTGCACTTGAGATATTGTCAATATATATATTTGCATTTCCCTTTTGGATATTACTAATAGTCTGATCAGCATTAAAAATCTTATATGGAGAGAAGTAAAATATCTTCAGATAAGTAAATTCTTTAGAATTTCTGAGTTTATTTCTATATCTAATCTGAGCTTGAAGCGGGTCAAAGAGAGACTCTTTTAGCTCAACCTTGATAGGATAAGGTTTATAAACTTCTTGGGGAAACATATCTGTGATGTTTTTTAACTGTTTGCTTGCTGTATTTATGCGTCCAGCTTTTAAGTTTATATAGGCTTGCGCTACAGAAGCCTTAACAGGCTCAATATTTCTTACAATTGCCTCTTCTAAATACTTTAGTGCTAGAGTTAAATCACCAATCCTTGCGTAAAGCAAAGCTATACTAAAAGAGTCATCAGCAATAAAATCTTCCTCCATAGCTTCTATAGCTTTATCGTTATTGCTAAAGAGGGCGTTTATCTTTGCCCTTAGATGTTTTTGAGCTATAGCATACTCATTGCTAGTTGGATTTTCTAGAGCACTAAGGGCTTCAAGATAGTTGTTTTTATAGTAATTAATAAGCGCATAGTAGTAGGAGTATTGGTCAGAGTTTTTTTCCTTAGGAAGATAAGCATAGGCTAGGTCTATATAGTAATCAAAACTCTTTTTATCCTTTAGATGCAAGGAACAAACAGCAGCATTTATAGCGCTTACACATCTCTTTTCATCATTTAGTATGGCTTTTTTAAAAGTTTGCAGTGCTAAGTCATAAGTTTTATCTTTGAGTTGAGCTACTCCTAGATTATAAACTGAGATAGCCTCGCTATAAATGGCGATTTTTTCATACAAAAAAAGAGCTTCTTCTTTTGATCCTGTTGAGTAGAGATAATTAGCTTTTGCTATCATATTTTCAAGTTTAGTAGGTTCTATGGGGAGAGAGGCGCTCTCTTTAAGTTTAGTCTCAATGGGGTCAAATGAGAGTCCATCTTCAACCTTGGATGGGCTTAGTATAAAAAAAAGTGCAATAACTGCGATAAGTATAACTATAAAAATACCAACAGCTAAGATAATGATTTTTTGTTTTTGTGAAGCTTTAGAACCATCAGGCTCTTCTTTGTGCGTCTTTAGTGGCGCTACTTGGGCAGCATCATCTTCTTCAATAATAATAATATCATCAAAATCCTCACTCATCATCCACCCTGTTTTAATACTTTATATAGCAAAAATAGTACCATAATATTTTGTGAAAAAAATATTAATAGATTTATACTATTTATAGAGGTTTGCATTAGTTTATTGCTTTTATCCATGTTGTCTAAATCCATGATTTTAAAAATGCATGTAATTACTTATAAGAGTTAACCTTTATAAACCTATAATAAGCAACTGATATAATAGCTTTAAAAAATGGATAGTAAAATGTCTAAAATTGACCACAAAATTTCTCAGGCGAAGTCTAAACTCTTAGTAGAGTATCCTTTCTTTGGAACCCTTGCATCTAAGCTTGAACTCTTGCAAAATGACAACATTCAAGCTTTTAAAAGTAATGGTAAGAGCCTTGAGTTTAATGATGTGTTTTTTAAAGATATCACGCTTGCTGAGATGGAGTTTGTCTTAGCAAATGCTGCTATGCACGCATCTCTTGCACATGAGTCTCGAAAAAATGATAGAAGTGGCTGGTTGTGGCAGTTAGCAACTGACTATGCTATAAATGACATGTTGGTTGAAAATGGGCTTCATCGCCCAGAGCTAGCACACTACTCAAAAAGATTTTGTGGGCTTTATGCTGAAGAGATTTACGCACAGCTAAGAGAAGAGTTTTTGCGTGATGAGCTAGAATATGAAGCTGATGAAAGAGATGATGTTGAGCAAAACGAGGAGCAAAAAACCAAAGAGATAGAGAGTCAAATAGTAGAAGATGAACTCTTTGAAGAGTTTGCAAAAGCCATCTTAGAAAAAGAGGAAAAAAACTCACAACTACCAGCGAGTTTAGAGCGCTTTTTTAGACTAAATTTTACCTCAAAAGTAGATTGGCGAGATGAGCTAAGAGTTGCACTCGATAGGTTTAGTAGAGATGACTATACTCAGATGCCACCAAACAAAAAGTTTTTACATCTTGGCATCTACTTACCCTCATCTACGAGTGAGAAATTTAAACTTGTAGTTGCTATTGACAGCTCTGGCTCTGTGGATGAAGAGCTTTTGGGAGAATTTTTAAGTGAGTTAAACTTCTTGATGAATACTATAGCATCTTATGAGATAGATCTTTTAGTTTGCGATGAGAGGATAAGATCTCATACTACTTTTTATGGTGGAGATAGCTTAGATGCAAAGATAGAAGGTGGAGGTGGCACTGACTTTAGACCAGTATTTGAGTTTATAAAAGAGGAACTTCAAGATACGAAATTGCTTTTATATTTTAGTGATCTTGATGGTGTATTTCCAAAGGAAGAGCCACCATATAGTGTAAAGTGGGTAACTCCAAAAGAAAAAAACGTTCCTTTTGGAGAGCTAATAGTTTTGAGAAATGAAATAGTTTAAAAACTCTGATAAGATTTCGGGTCAAGCCCACAATGAGAAAAAGGCTGAGTCAAAAATGAGAAAGATGCCATCATCATGAACTTGATTCAGGACCTCTTTGGGTTTAAAAAAGTTCTTAGCCAAAATTTACTTGGTTTCTTCCACTTTGTTTTGCGTTATATAGGTTCATATCTGCCTGATTTATAGTCTCTTCCAAGGTATCAGAACTATCATGATAAGAGGCTCCAATGGAGATTGTAAACTTTATTTTATTTGCTTCATCAAGTACAAATACAAAATCTTCAACCTCTTTTCTGAGATTTTCTAAAATCTCAGGTACACTATACTGGTTTATATTTTTTAGCACTATGCAAAACTCTTCACCGCCAAATCTAGCGACAATATCTCTGTAGTTTGTATTGGCTCTTAAAACTTCTGAAATAGCGATTATGACTCTATCACCAACATCGTGTCCATAAGTGTCATTTATCTTTTTAAAGAAGTCAATATCTAGCATAGCTACGGCAAATCTTTCGCCACTTGTGCTTATATCTTGCATATATTCATTCATGTTTTCAAAGAAGTATCTACGGTTGTAAAGACCTGTTAAAAAATCTCTATTTGCATGGTTTGTGATAAATTGAATATTTTCAAGTGCTTCAATAGAGTTATTGATACGACAAGAAAATTCCTCTTTTGAGAAGGGCTTTTTTATATAGTCATTTGCACCTTGCTTTAAAAATAGAGCGTTTATCTCTTCATCGTTATTTGAAGAGATGGCGATGATGCAAAGTTCAGTTTTATTATAGTTTTTTCTTATCTCATTTGTAAGTTCTAAACCATTCATAACTGGCATGTAGTAGTCAGTGATAACCATAGAGATATTTAGATGTGAGTTTAGCATCCCTAGAGCTTCTTCACCGTGGGCCACAGTGATGACCTCGTAAAAGAGATTTTCAAGCATAGTCTTCATCTGGTTTCTAAAAACCATAGAGTCATCAACAACTAAGACTTTGTGGTTTTGGTTTTTCTCAAGTCTGCCAAGTGTGTGAATGATGTAGTTTATGTCGTTAACACCACCTTTGTTAACGTAGTCTATAATATTTTTTTCAAGCATCTTTTTTCTAAAGTTTTTATCGATATTTCCACTAAGAACTATAGCTCGGATGCCTTTGTTTAGTACATAGTCCACAATTTCACCATTTGGTGCATCTGGGAGATTGATATCAAGCAGTGCTACAAAATAGGTGTATTTTTTTAAAAATAGCTTTGCTTCTGAGAAGTTGTAAGCAACATCTACTCTATATTCTAGGGACGATTCTATTTTTTTAGCTAATAATTTTGCCAGCGTTTTACTGTCTTCGACAATTAATATTCTTTTCATGGATGTAATTATACATTTTTAGTATAATTTCTTTATGAATCAAGCCAAACAAATCACAACAAAACTATTACAAAAACAAAATATCTTCTTAACTGGTGGTGCTGGAGTTGGAAAAACGACAATAACAAGAGAGGTGATAAGCCTCTTTGCCCAAGACGCCAAAAAAGTTGCAAAGCTTGCATCTACTGGAATGGCAGCTACTTTAATAGAGGGGCAGACACTTCATAGTTTCTTTGATTTAGGCATCGCATCTAGCATAGCAGAGCTAGAATTAAACGCCAAACTAGAACCAAAAGGCAAAATTAAAAAACTCATATCTAGCGTGGATTTAATCGTAATAGATGAGATTTCAATGGTAAGCGATTCACTTTTAGAGATGATAGAGCTAAGGTTAAGTCAAGCAAACTATAGAGGGAGCATCTTAGTTGTTGGAGACTTTTTGCAACTTCCACCAGTTGTGCGCGGCTCTAATGAAGTGAGATTTGCATTTGAGTCACCACTTTGGGATGAGTTTGAGTTTCTTAGAGTTGAACTTACTCATATCTATAGAACTGATGATAAGGACTTTATTGAGCTTTTGGGTTTTGTTAGAGAGGGTTTTATAAACGAGAGTGTTCACAACTCTCTAAATGAGTTTATAAAACCGCTTCCACAAGATTTAAGTGAGTTTACCTTTTTGTTTGGTAAAAACAACTCTGCATCTATGCACAACAAGAAAGAGCTTCAAAATATCGACTCTGTGCTATTTGTAAAAGAGGCTCAAATTATAAAACACTCTAAAAATCTAAGCGATGTACAAGTCGCAAGATTTATGGATGATTCTCGCATCGAGAGTGAGCTAGGGCTAAAAGTAGGTGCACCTGTACTCTTTACTAGAAACTCATGGAACTATTTTAATGGTGAGAGAGGCGTTGTTGTTGGGATAGATGCTGCTTATGTTTATGTACAAAAGAGCGATGCTAAAGTTATAAAACTAGAAGCCGTTGCACATACAAAATACAGATGGGATGAGAGAGTAAAAAGTGGTAAAAAGGAGATGCTAGAGATTGAGGAGCTTAGCATCTATCAGTTTCCCATAAAACTGGCTTTTGCTATAACCATACATAAATCCCAAGGCATGTCCATAGAAGATTTGATTATAGAGACAAATGAGATTTTTGCGCCATCACAATTTTATGTAGCACTCTCAAGAAGTTCAAATCCAAAAAGGTTAAATCTTATAGCACCATCGTGTCAATGGCATAAAATAATCTTTGTAAATAGTAAGGCTTTGGCGTTTGTGAAAGATATTTAATCATTGATGAACTTCGTATAGAGCGTATTTAAGACTCTATTTGCGAGGTTAAAACCTCACTTCCGAAAAAGAGTGTGAAATAGTTATAAGGCGAGGCTGAAGCCTCACTTCCGAGTTATTTCACACTCTCAAAGTGTGAGAGTTAAAAAGATTATAATTTGTCTTCGTTTTTACCAAGATACTCAGCGACACCTTCAGTTGTAGCTTTCATACCCTCATCACCTTTTTGCCAACCAGCTGCACAAACTTCACCATGCTCATCAGTAAACTGCATTGCATCTACCATTCTGATCATTTCATCGATGTTACGACCAAGTGGTAAGTCGTTGATAACTGCGTGGCGAACTATACCTTTACCGTCTATAAGGAATGAACCACGAAGAGCTACAGCTTCGCCAAAAAGTACATCATAGTCTTTAGAGATTTGTTTTGTAAGGTCTGCAACTAGAGGGTATTTGACACGGCCAATTCCACCATTATTTACTGGAGTCTCTCTCCATGCAAAGTGAGAAAATTGGCTATCAACTGATACACCGATAACATTTACACCACGGCTTTTAAAATCTTCGATGCGGTGAGAAAAAGCGATGATCTCTGACGGACATACAAAAGTAAAGTCTAGTGGGTAGAAGAAAAGTACAGTACCTTTTTCGCCAAAGTTCTCTGAGAGTTTGAAGCTTTCATCTATAGAGCCATCTGCTAAAACTGCTGTAGCTGTAAAGTCTGGAGCTGGGTTTGTTACTAACATATAATTATCCTTAAGTTTTGTTTTTTTGTTGGTGAGAGTTTAACACATTAAAATTAATGTTATTTATCTCAAAAGAAGTAGTAAGAATAATTAAGGATAATTTTTATCTTTTAGAAATAGTTTGTGTAGTAAAAAAGCAATGCTAAAGTTAAAACTAACTAAAATTTACTAAATATTTAAATCTAGCTCAAATATCTACTTGCGTAAATGTTCTTGATGATTTGAGCGGTTATAAAGATAGAGTAAAACTTTTAAGATTGAATCTGTATATGATATAAAGTATAAAAATAATATAACAAAGAGAAAGTAAATGAAAAAAAATAGTAAAATATTTGTAGCTGGCGGGACAGGTTTAGTTGGAAGTGCCATTATAAAAAACCTTTTAGTAAAGGGTTATACTAATATTATAAGCAATTATCGTAAGCGCACACCTGATTCAAAACACCTAAAACTTAACTCAAACTCATTGAGATATGAAAAGTTAGATCTTCTTGATGGTATCAAAGTAGAAGAGTTCTTTGCAAAAGAAAAACCAGAGTTTGTCATATTGGCTGCTGCAAAAGTAGGTGGAATAGTGGCAAACAACACCTATAGAGCAGATTTCATCTACGAAAACCTTCAAGTCCAAAACAATGTTATCCATCAAAGTTATAAACATAATGTGACTAAACTTCTCTTTTTGGGGAGCACTTGCATCTATCCAAAAGATGCACCACAACCAATGAGCGAAGATTCACTTCTAACAAGCCCATTAGAATATACAAATGAACCTTACGCTATAGCAAAGATAGCTGGTATCAAGATGTGTGAGTCTTATAATATCCAATATGGTACAAATTTCATAAGCGTAATGCCGACTAATCTTTACGGACCAAACGATAATTTTGACCTAGAGACATCCCATGTCCTTCCAGCTATGATGAGAAAAATGCACGAAGCGAAGATCAATGACTTAAAAGAAGTCGAAATTTGGGGAACAGGAAAACCTAGAAGAGAATTTCTTTACAGCGAGGATATGGCAGATGCCTGTGTATATCTTATGGAAAAAATAGATTTTAAAGATATTGTTGGAGCTAGTGCTTTAGTTTCGGCAAAGGGTGAGGTTAAAACTTCATATTCCAAAGAGATAAGAAATACACATATCAATATCGGAACAGGCGTAGATATAAGCATAAAAGAGTTAGCAAACCTTATAAAAGAGGTTGTAGGCTTTAAAGGTGAACTCTACTTTAACACACAAAAACCAGATGGCACAATGCTAAAATTAACAGATGTTACAAAGCTAAATAATCTAGGCTGGAAGCATAAAATAGAACTTAAAGATGGTGTTCGAATTATGTATGAGTGGTATTTAAAAAATCTACAGTAGTATTTCTTTAGATAGAGTTTTGTGCACTTTATTGTAAATTTATATATACATAATTACTAAAACTGTTGTTTGACTATAAAAATTTTAACCCTATTTCGTTATACTTCTGACGATTTATGGGGCCAGACTCCATATTTCAATAAGGAAAATCGATGACTAAAGAGTATATATTTACCTCGGAGTCTGTAACAGAAGGGCATCCTGATAAGATGGCAGATCAGATTAGTGATGCAATTTTGGATTATATTATTGAGCATGATACCTCTGCACGAGTGGCGTGTGAAACGATGGTGTCAAATGGTTTTTGTGTAATCGCAGGCGAATTAAAGACAACGGCTTATGCTCCGATGCAAGAGATTGCAAGGAAGGTTATCCAAGAGATTGGATATACAGATGCTACTTATGGTTTTGACTACCGTTCAGCTGCAGTTTTAAATGGTATTGGTGAGCAGTCTCCAGATATAAACCAAGGTGTTGACCTCGCTAGTGGTGAGATTGGAGCAGGTGACCAAGGTCTAATGTTTGGTTATGCTTGTAGCGAGACACCAGTTTTAATGCCTCTTCCTATATACTTAGCACACCGCATAACGCGAAGATTGGCAGAGGTTAGAAAAGAGTGCATTGTGCCATATCTTCGCCCAGATGGAAAGGCTCAGATAAGCGTAAAGTATGTTGGAGACAAGCCAGTCTTTATAGACACTATAGTTATCTCAACCCAACACGCTCCAGATGTATCCCAAGAGCAGATTAGAAAAGATATGATAAGTGAAGTTATAGAACATGTCATACCAAAAGAGCTGATGAGTGAGGCTACAAAGATACATGTAAACCCTACAGGAAAGTTTGTAATAGGCGGACCACAAGGAGATGCAGGACTCACTGGTAGAAAAATCATAGTAGATACTTATGGTGGAAGTTGCCCACATGGTGGTGGAGCATTTAGCGGAAAAGATCCTACAAAAGTAGATAGAAGTGCGGCTTATGCAGCTAGATGGGTAGCAAAAAACCTAGTGGCTTCTGGGGCTTGCACGAAAGTTACTATACAGATTTCATACGCTATTGGAATAGTTCAGCCAACGTCGATATATGTAGATACTCACTCAACTGGTGTGGTTGATGAAGAGATGATAGAGCGTTGCGTAAAAGAGCTCTTTGATCTCTCTCCAAAAGGAATCATAGAGTCTTTGGATTTGCTTCGCCCCATTTATAGAAAAACGGCTTCATATGGTCACTTTGGAAGAGAAGAAGAGGGCTTTACATGGGAGCAAACGAATAGAGTTGATGAGATTAAAAGGTATTTAGATATTTAAAGATATGTTTTAGCTATCTTTAAAAATCTTGTGATAAACTTACTTCGAAAATTAAAATTAGGAGAATTTATGGCAGTTATTATTAATGACACTTGTATCAATTGTGGTGCTTGTATAGATGAATGTCCAGTAGAAGCTATCGTTGATGAAGATGATAACCCGTCAGGTGAAGAAATTTACTATGTATATGGTAACAAGTGCGTAGAGTGTGTTAGTCATCATGATGAACCAGCTTGTGCTACTGCTTGTCCAACTGAAGGCTGTATCACTTGGGATGCTATCGGTGAGAGTCCATCACACCGTGAAGACATCACTGATGAGCAACGTTCTAACCATGAGAATGTTGTAGACTAGTCTTTAGCTTAAATATATTTTACAAAGTGCAGGATATGCACTTTGTAAACCCCTCTCTTTTTGCAAATCTTTCAATTTAAACAATAACTAGCTATTTTTTAGATATAATTCCACTCTAATTTTATAGATATATAGGAGATTTGATGGAGCGTACACTATCAATAATAAAGCCAGATGCAGTTGCTAAAGGCGTAGTAGGTAAGATTTTAGATCGTTTTGAGAGCAATGGACTTAAGATTGCAGCAACTAGAAAGATACAACTCTCACGTGCTGATGCTGAAGCTTTTTATGCTGTTCACTCAGAGAGACCTTTTTTCAATGACTTAGTTGACTTTATGATCAGCGGTCCAGTTGTTGTAACTGTTTTAGAGGGTGAAAATGCAATGCAAAAGAACCGTGATTTGATGGGTGCTACTAACCCTAAAGAAGCTGAAGCTGGCACAATTCGTGCAGATTTTGCTGAAAACATAGATGCAAACGCAGTTCACGGAAGTGACTCTGTTGAAAATGCAGCTGTAGAGATTGCATTCTTTTTCTCAGAGAGAGAAATCTCATAAGTTCACAAAAAGGCTTACTCTATGAAGATTAAACTTATTAAAATAGGTAAGACTCCTATGGATTTTGAAGTTAAGTCTGATGAAATAACTTTTAAAGGTTTTTTAGAGTATGATTCTGGCAAATTGATTTTGCTAAAAGCAAATTTGAGTGGATCTATATTATGTGAATGTAGTCGATGCGCTGAAGAGTTTAAGCTAAAAGTAGATGAAGAGATTAAGTTCTTTATCTGTGATGGTGTTTTTGACTCAGATGCAAATATTGAACTAGATGTTGTTGAGTCTTTTGACTCCACAGCAGATTTAAATGAGCTTTTAATCTCAGAAATTGAGCTTATAAAAAGTGACTATCATAGTTGCGAAAATTGTAAAACAGAGTAACAAAAAAAGTAAAAGAGTTCTTCGTAAAATATAAATAAAACGATAGCTCTGCTCTTTGAAAAAGAGCTAGCTTTAGTGGCCTCAGCGGCCCCAGCAAAGTAAAAGGAACTTTGTTCCTTTTACGGACAATAGGATGAAGGTTTTCCTTCATTTTATTTATGAAATAAATCAAATTAAGGAATGAAAATATGGCAGTACCTAAGAGAAGAGTGTCTCACTCTCGTTCAGCAAAAAGAAGAACTCACTACAAGATTTCTTTAGCTCGTCCAGTTAAAGATAAGGATGGAACTTACAAACTTCCTCACCATATCAACCCAACGACTGGTGAGTATAAATAGTCAATGATTAAGATTGCAATTGATGCAATGGGAGGGGACTTCGGTCCCGAACCAATTGTTAAAGGTGCC
>JAVEST010000139.1:0-4491 GCA_034006465.1 Sulfurimonas sp.
TAGTCCAGCTATAAGTGAACTTATAACATCTTTACCAGCTCTAGCTGTTACTTTTGCATTATGCGCACCTGAGACTGCTGGGCCATGGTCTGCAACAGTTTTAAGTACAGTTTCCAAAAAGTCAACTGCCCATCTAGGGTATCTCTTTTTAAACCAAAGGATACTCATTACATCACCAATAGTAAAGCCTGTATCTGGAGTTGCAACTGAGCTTATTGGATAACCACAGTAGTGAGCTTCTTCACCTCTATCATCAGAAATAGTACAGATAAACTCTTTACTTCTTCTTACCTTTGCCACAACATTTAAAGCTGGCTCAGCTATATCTTTTATAATACCCTCAGCGTGAAGCCCTCTATAGATGCCACTGATTATCTCTGGTAAGTTATTAAAAGAAGAAGGAACATGGATGCCAACTGCTTTCATAGCAGCATTTTTTGACTCAGCTGTTTCTCTATCATCATTTGCAGATGCACCAGCATGACCAAACTGAACGCCACTATCATAATGTTTAGCAATTGTGCCGATACACCATGCAATAATAGGTTTTTTAATTTTGCCTGCTTTAACTGCTTCTATAACTTTATACTCTTCAGTTCCGCCAACTTCACCTAGAAGTAACATATATTTAACTTCAGGATTAGCTTCCATTCTAAGTAAATGGTCGATAAAAACAGAACCTACAAATCTATCTCCACCAATAGCCACACCCTCAGCGATGCCATCAGCATTTAAAGAGATGATATTTGAGAGTTCGTTAAAGAGACCACCTGAGCGAGTAACAAGTCCGCATGAACCTGCACGGTGAAGCTTTGACTGAACTATGTTCTCTATAGTTCCGCCAACATTTGCAATCTTAAATGCGCCTGGAGCTATAGCACCAACAGTAGCTGGTCCTATAACTGTTACACCTAAACTTCTTGCATGTGCGTTCATTCCCCGAGCAAGTCTTTCAGGGATTCCCTCAGCTGTAATCATAATAGATTTAAAGCCACCAAGTTCTAATGCTTCCATAGTTACATCATAAGCTGTTCTAAAAGATGCGAAATTTAAAAGTACATCAGCCTGAGGTTGAGCAGCCTTTGCATCTGCTGTTGATTTATAAAGCGGTATCATGATTTCATCAGAACCGTAAAAGAACTTTTCAAACTTGTTTGAACTAGTAGGCGCTACAATCGCAGCAACCGATGGAGTCTCTCTTTTTATAGTATAGTCATAATCTAACATTCTTTGGATTGCAGTTGTGTTGTTGTTCCAAAAGATTGATTGTGTTTTTTTAGTAAATAATTGTGCCATTTCCTCTCCCTACTTTGCTAATGCCATACGCACAATGTCTGTAACATGCGTTTCTGGTCCATAAACTTCTATATAAAGTCCAAGTCTATCTGCTGCTTCTTTAATATCTTTTAGACCTTTTTCATAGTTTGGTCCACCACGGCGAACATAAATCTTAATCCCAATTTTTTTCATCTTATCTGCATAGTTCTCAAATGCTTGGATAATTCCAGTAAATGTCTTAGCAACATCAGTAAAGTTAGCGATAGCTCCACCAATAATTAAGATTTTATCTCTGCCCTTTGCATCTTTTTTTCTAGTCATCAAATCAAGTAGTGTCTCAGCATAAAACTTCGTCTCGCCTGTAGTTGGTCCACCTGAATACTCTCCATAATTTGCCAAGTCTTCAATCCCAGCTAAATCAGCAATAGTATCAGCATAAACAACTGATGCTCCACCGCCTGCTACCATTGTCCAGATTCTAGCATCTGGCTTTAGTAGAGTAAGTTTTAGAGATGCTCCTGTTTTAGCATCTGCTTCTTCAATAGCTTCAACTTCTGGTGATTTTGCTTCCATCCCAAATGCAGTAGGATAATCAATCTCACCCCACTCTTCTACCATCATAAAACCTGCTGTATCATCGAGTTTTGCAACCATATCAAGGAGCTCTATTTTTTTGCCTTGAAGTACAAAAGGATTTATTTCTAAGTATGCAAAATTTAACTCTCTATATGCTTTAAAAAAACCTATTGCAAATTTTGTAAATGCTTCTTTATCATCTTTTGCAATATCTTTAGGAATATTTGCTTTTATCTTTTTAGCTATCTCTTCTTCTGTGTCAGTGATGTCAAATGCAACTTCTGTTACTTTTTCTTCCCAACCCTCTTCAACTTCCATGCCGCCCTCAGCAGACATATAAAGCATATCCGAGTCGCCAACACAAGTAGCTGAGATATAGTACTCTTCTTCTTGTTTGTGAGGAGTAAATGGTTCAACAATGAAGTGCGTAAGCATATCAACTTTTGCTTCATCTGAAGGAGTATCACCATCAAACGAAAAGTGTACTGCTTGTGCTTTTGATGACTTCTCATCAATCCAAGACACAGCTTTTGCTAAACTAACATCACCCGGCTTAGAGTCTTTAAAAAGAACAAGGTCGTTTTTACCTCTTTTTCCAAATAGCATGTCTGGCTTTGCCACAAGTTTTTTATCTTTTAACCATGTTTTTTCTTTTGAGGCTTTTTTTAATTCTGATCCATTTTGAACCATAACAGTTTCATAAGCATATGTAAAATCTGGAAAATATTTATCCCAATGCTTTGCTAAAATCGACTTTGCATCATATTCTCTAATCGCTTTTTGAGCCATTTGCAACTCCCTATTTTGTTATTTGTGTGCAATTCTATCACATGTTATTAAAATACTTTGATTACTTGCTTAACTGGGCTCTATAGATTCAGTTAGTGTTTACTTTAGTAACATTACCGTAGTAAACAGGTCTATTTTTGTAACCTATTGTTACAGTATCTCTATTTTTCATAATTTTTGATACTTGTGTCAACTTATAGGTGTTGCAATTAGTTACACCATAGAAGCGCAATCTGCTTGACATTTTATAATCAGTATTGACGCACTCTATGCCTCTGCTCTTAAGCTCAGATGCCAACTCCTTTGCCACATGCATATTGTATGCGAAGTGACTTTGAGGTTTACTCAAATAGGGATAAAGTTCTTTATTAAAAAAAACCACTAAAGTGTTTAAAATAAGAAATATAAGAGATAGTGTAAATGCTAACCTATAATTTGTTCTAAATATCTTTAGCCTAACTCTATACGAGTGGTAAAATGTTTGTGCTGCTAATATAAGTGCTAGTATAAGATAGGGAGCAAAAACTTCTAACTCTATCCTTTGTCTAAAAGATAAAATAAGAGACAGCAGAAATGGTACGGTTGCTATAAACCACAATATTTCTATATCTTTCGTCAAATATCTTCTATATAAAATATAAAACAAGTAGATAAAAACTATGGGAGTAAATATTGCAGAATAGACACCTATAGCATCTAAAAAATGCCCCTGCGGTGAGCCTTTTGCATCAATCCCATATAGAAAAACTGAGATAAAAAATGCAATAATATTGAAGATAAAAAAGTTTCTCTCTTTTGTATAGATAGCGTAGATACAGAGTGCTAAAAATAGATAAACAAACTCCCCTGCCACTAAAATATATAGACTTAAAAGTAAGTAAGTGTAGTTTTTTGAAAGGTTTTTATAGACATAAACAAAAAGTAAAAGCCCAAATATGATAAGCCCTGCATTGTTAAGTATAATGGCTGAGCTTACAACTCCTGGCAAAAGAACAAAGATTAGAACTAACCATAGTCTATTTTTCTCGTTTGGAAGATACTCTTTTGATATTTTATATAAAAGCATTGCACTAAGTAGATGCAAGAGTATCATTGGAAGTCTAAGAGCGAAGTCATTTGTGCCTAAAAGGTGGACAGAAGTATTTACTAAAAAACTCAAGAATGAAAACTCATCATACAAAATCATAGATTCTGCATGAGAGATAGAGAGTGAAGATATCTCAAAAAGAAGTATTGTTGCATCTATCCCTAAGATTAGAAATAAGATGATTCTATATTTCATAATTTTAAAAAGTTTCCTATTATCTCGTGTCCATATTGACTCATAATGGACTCTGGATGAAACTGAACTCCATAGATAGCTCTATCTTTTATCTTTAGTGCCATAATTTCACCATCATCTGCACTAAAAGCTGTCGGTTCAATATCATTTGAGAACCTATCTTTATCCACAACAAGAGAGTGATATCTCGTAGCTATAAACTCCGTTGGAATATCTTTAAATATTTCACACTCTTTTACTACTCTCATAGTTGAAGTTTTACCATGCATCATATTTTTTGCTCGAACAATTTTCGAACCAAATACCTGTGCTATGCTTTGATGGCCTAAACAGATACCTAAAATCGGCACCTTATCTTTAAAATATTCTATTACTTCAAGTGTAACACCAGCGTCGTCTGGAGTTGCTGGGCCGGGAGAGATAATTATCTTTTGGGGATTTAGTGCTTCTATCTCCTCAAGGCTCATCTCATCATTTCTGATAATTTTTAAATCAGCACCTAGTTCTCTACAATATTCAACTATATTATAAGTAAAGCTATCATAGTTATCTATCATTAAAATCAT
>JAVEST010000140.1:0-4485 GCA_034006465.1 Sulfurimonas sp.
TACTGTACATACTACTAGTTTAGGGTGAAGATCTTTTTTCATGTTTTGCCTTTTGATACTCGTTAATGTGCGAATATCTATATATTTTTTAAATCCGTATGGGGGCGGATTTTTAGAGTCGCAATTGTACCTAAACTTATCTTAATTTAGCATATAGTTAATTTCGCCCGCCTCAGCTTTCCTAAGTGAGGCTTCAGCCTCGCCCTGCATGACTTAAAAGTTAACTAGTTCCCACGCTCTGCGTGGGAACTTATATATCTCTAAATTTAGTATATATATAGACTCCCACGCAGAGCGTAGGAGCCAGAGAAGAAAAATGAGACTGCAAAGAAGAAGTTCTTTATCTAGTTCCCACGCTCTGCGTGGGAACTCATATATCTCTGAATTTAGTATATATATAGACTCCCACGCAGAGCGTAGGAGCCAGAGAGTTTTTACTCTCAAAAAGTATATTAAAAACTTACAGCATCAACTTACTTGCAATAGCCACAACCGCACTCTCAGAACGAAGTACCATCGGAGTATCTAGCATAAAATTCTTTTGAGAGACTAGCATCTCTCTCTCACTTTGAGAAAATCCGCCCTCACAACCTACAAGTACTCTTGCAAAATCAGCATCAGATGCTAGAGTGTTTTCACAAAAGTCAAAAACAACTACATCACTAAATTCATGCAAAAACTCTTTAATATTTTTATACTCATCAAATTGCAGCATATCACTTCGTCCACACTGCTGCATAGAAGCTTCCAAAATCCTCTCAAATCTTGCAAAATCAAGCTTTATATTTCTCTGACTTCTATCACAGTAAACAAATGAAACTCTACTAACTCCAAGCTCATTTAACATAGGAAGTACTTTTTCTATAGACTTTGCATCTATCACACACCATGCCACGTGAAGATACTTTTTGCTCTTTACTTCAAGCATCTGCGATGATATTAGCAGGAGTTCTAAACTCTTTGCATCTAGACTTGAAATTTTATAAGTATAAAGCATTGAGAGCTTATCTTTTGCCCTTAGTTCCAGCTCATCACCAACTTTATGCCTGCGGACTTTTACAAGATATTTGTGGAGTTCACCTTTGATAGTTATGCTATCTTTTGATGCCTCCTCACAAAGTATAAACTTCAAAGCCACATCCAAATAGAGATGCCTAAAACCATAATAACTTCAATAGCAAAGATTTTATAAGCCTCTTTCTTGTGAGAAAGGAGAGCATCTTTGTGCTTTTTATCTACTCTTTGTAATTTTTTAGACCTCGCATTTTCTAAACCTATCAACACAACTCCAAAGAGTATCATCACGATATTCTCTACAGTAAACTCCAGATGCTTAGCAGCCATCATAACCACGCCAGTAAAGATAACCGCACCAATAACCGTCATCACAATAGGCATAAAAAGATTCATAAACCTAGCATAAGTTTTTATCTCATCAGCTCTTGCTAGCATCAAAAAGTTAAGCAAAATCACCGCCAAAATCCCATAAACACTATAGTTGTGCATAACTATAGACATATCATACATTTCATTCATGGTGCAATTCTACTATAAATTTCACTCAAATAGCCATGAGTTTGTATATTAGAAGTTTGAAAATCCATACTATGCTACAATACTAAAACATTTCTAAACTATTAAAAAAGAGGACTTTATGAGCGTTACTATACTTCAAGCACTTGATCTCATCTACAAAAACACAAAAACAAAAGCACTTAAAATCTTACCAATAGAGCAAGCTCTTGGCTTCATCCTAGCAGAAGATATTTACGCAACTCACAATCTTCCACCCTTTGATAACTCGGCTATGGATGGTTATGCAGTAAAAGTTTTGGATGCAGGAAAATGTGTGAAAGTCAAACACACTATCTTCGCAGGTGATAACTCTAGTGAAGTTTTAGCATCAAACTACGCTATAAAAATCATGACAGGTGCTAGGATTCCAGAGGGTTGTGAGTCTATCGTTGCTCAAGAAGATACAAAAGATTGTGCAGAGGGAGTTATACTTCCACAAAATCTCTCAGAAGGCAGACACATCAGACTTTGCGGAGAAGATATCAAAAAAGGAAACCTTCTTTTACAAAAAGGACAGAAGCTTCAAGCCCACCAAATAACACTGCTAGCATCTCAAGGCATAAGCCATATAAAAGTACATAAAAAGCCACGTCTAGCACTATTTGCATCTGGAAATGAGCTTAAGATGCACTTTGAGCAAGTAAAAGCCCATCAACTCTACAATACAAACACACCTACTCTCTTAGCTCGCGCACAAGAGTTAGGATGCGAGGTTGAGTTTATCGGCACAGCTGAGGACACACTAGATGACTTAAAAGAGCATATTAAAAGTGCCCTAAACTGTGATCTTGTCGTAACTTCAGGCGGAGTGAGCGTTGGAGATGCAGACTTTACAAGAGAGGCTTTTAGCTCCTTTGGGATGGAGACTTTTTTTGACAAGGTAGAGATAAAGCCAGGAAAGCCAACAGCTTTTGGTAAGATAAACAACACGCTCATTCTAAACCTGCCAGGAAATCCGCTTGCATGTGCACTAAATTTTGAACTCTTTGGGCAAAGTATCATTTTAGCGCTAAGTGGTGCGAGTGAGAAATACGTAAAAGGCATAGACTCAAAGATGAAAAATGAGTACAGGCTCAAAAAAAGTTCTATCTCTTTAGTGCCAGGAATATTTGATGGAAGTAGTTTTGAGCCTTGCGAAAAATTTGCCCCAGGAATGGTCTCACCTCTTGGCATCTCAAACTCTTATATCATGATAGATGCAGGTGTTGACGTGCTACAAAAAGATGAAAAAGTAAAAGTTGTACCCATTAGATTTAGCTTTACAACAGATAAGCAAGAGAGCCTTTTATAACTTGCTCAAGCACCCTCGTTCCCACGCTCCTCGTGGGAACGCATATCACTCACCACTCACCTTAAAAGACTCTCGTTCCCATGCTCTGCGTGGGAATGCATATCGCTTACCACTCACTTTAAAAGCTTAAATAATATTAATCCCTTTTCTATATACAGTGCCTATAAAAGTTGCAACTGTATTGTCTTTTTCATCGCTTATACATACCTCATAGGTTGCTATTTTTTTACCATCACTTAGCTCTCTCGCTTTAGCAAAGAGTTTACCACCAGATTTTGCTTTTTGAAAAATTATATTTGCGCTAATACCTAAAGAGAGATTATTTTTAGAGTTTGAAGCGATAGCGAAAGCAAAATCAGCCAACGAAAATAAAAAACCACCATGAACGACATCTGCCCCGTTGAGATGCTCTTCTTTTATAGTAGTGCTTACCGTTGAACTTCCTTCTTCTATACTCTCTATATGAAAACCTAAAAGCTTTGCAAATCTATCTTGTTTTGCAAAAAATTCTTTTATTTCTTCCATTTTAGTCCTTTGTGTAGTAGTTTCTCGTTCCTATGCTCCGCGTGGAAATGCATATATGTCTGAGTTGTAGTATATATATAGACTCCCACGCAGAGCGTGGGAGTCAGAGAGTTCTATTCCCCTCGCTCCCAAGTTTCACTTGGGAGTGTATATATCAATAACAATAGAAACTAAAATATGAATTCCCAAGTGAAACTTGGGAACTAGAAAAACTCTCGTTCCCACGCTCCAGCGTGGGAATGCATATATACACATCACCCCAAACCAAAAAAGACAACTCCATTAAACCGTTGTTGGATTTGTAAAGCTTTCTCCCCTTTTTACTCTCTCCCACAGCTCTCTATCACTAAAACCATCTAGCACAGCCTGAGAAAAAACAATACTATCAAGCTCGATAACACCCATCTCTTTTGAGTAAGCATCATTACTAAAAGCTTGTGCATAACCGGTTGCTGTCTCATGAACTATAACACTATGGAGTTTTACTTCTTTTTCGCCATTTACACTGTTTGTAAGTTGTAAGAGTCTATCTATCATCACAAAAAATACACGACTAAACTGCTCACACGAAGGAGAAATTGGAAGCTCTATCCATCTCTGTGAGTGCTTTTTCATATCTTTTATATACTCTGCCTCATCCTTATTCCAGATGCTAACTCCATGATCAAAAGCATCTATTAACTCTTTCATATTTTGCTTCATTAGTCCAAAGTCATAAACCATCTGACCACTGTCCAAAAAGTTGGATTCAAAAAGAAGCTCCACTTTGTAAGAGTGTCCATGCAGAGAACTTCTACATTTCAGAGTTGAGCATCCCCTAACTATATGAGCATTTTCAAACTTAAACATTTTTCTTATTATCATAGCTTAGACTCCTTTGTTTGCATCCCAGATTCTTATGTGAAGTCTATCTGAGAAGTTATATCCCTTAGCTTTACAAAACTCCACTAACATTGGAGTATTTGCTTCTACGGTTTTTTTATCTCCGCCTAGTGGCATACAAAATACATCACAACTCGGTGCGTATGAAGTTATATCAAATATCTCTTCTTCTAAGCCTAAATCTATAGACTCAGCATCTACACTAAACTTAA
>JAVEST010000141.1:0-4460 GCA_034006465.1 Sulfurimonas sp.
AAGTGTGCATCGTTGTTTCCATAAACTGCTATATAAGGAACTTTAGAGTTTTTTAAAAGCTCTAATGTTTCTCGCTCTACTATATCTCCTGCGTGAATAATAAACTCAGCACCACTCTCTATAAGTAGATTTATGGCATTTTTTGCCATCTTTACTTTTGAGTGAGTATCTGAAATGATGCCGATTTTCAACTTTATATCCTTAGTAGAGATGCGCTTGTTTAAGCTTTTATATCTTCAGCAGGCGTGCGAGTTTTACATTTAACACACTCATAAACATCCTTGTTTCTGTAAACTCTAGGCGCTAAAACACCATTACACCCTTTTTCCTTACACTTGATAGTCGTAGGCTCAAACTTTGAGATAAACTTACAATCAGGATAGTTAGCACAGCCCCAAAAAGGTCCACGACGAGAGTTTTTAAGACTTATCTCTCCACCACAAT
The DNA here is from genome assembly GCA_034006465.1 of Sulfurimonas sp. Taxonomy (GTDB): domain Bacteria; phylum Campylobacterota; class Campylobacteria; order Campylobacterales; family Sulfurimonadaceae; genus Sulfurimonas. Next base: position 445 of record JAVEST010000141.1, read on the forward strand.
CAGGACAAGGAGTCTGGCTAACTTGTGTCTCAACATCTATACTTTTTGTATTTTTACACTCAGGATAACCGCTACAAGCTAAAAACTGTCCATTTCTTCCGTTTTTGATAATCATCTCTTTGCCACACTTATCACAAATATCGCCGCTTTTTTCTTGCTTGACTTCTACTTTGTTTCCATCTTCGTCAACTTGTTCTGTGTATTTACACTTTGGAAAACCGCTACAAGCTACAAACTCTCCAAAACGCCCAGAACGCAATAGAAGTTCATTCTCACCACATTTTGGGCAAGTTCGTCCCAGTGGTTTTGCAAGCTTTAGTGAGACGATTTTCTCTTTACCTTCTGCCACTTGTTCCATAAAAGGAAAGTAGAAGTCACTTAGAAGTTTTTGCCAGTCAGTCTCTCCTTCTGAAATCTCATCTAGTTTCTCTTCCATATTTGCAGTAAAAGAGATATCCACAATGTTTGCAAAGTTTTTCTCTAGCATCTCTGTTACAGTAAATGCCATCTCTGTTGGGATAATTTGCTTTTTTTCAATAGTCACATAAGTACGGCCACTTAGAGTTGCAATGGTTGGTGCGTAAGTTGATGGACGACCAACTCCCTCAGACTCTAGTTTTTTTATAAGAGATGCTTCTGAATATCTCGCTGGAGGTTCAGTAAAGTGTTGCTCAGGCTTAATGCTTTGTATCTCAGCTTTTTCGCCCTCTTTTAGAGTTGGAAGAAGTTTGTCTTTGTCTTCATTTCCTAAAACAGCATAAAAACCATCAAAAATAAGTTTTCTACCACTTGCACGAAATTCGTTGTTTTTTCCAGTAAAGATGATGTTATTTTGCTCAAAGAGTGCATCATTCATCTGACAAGCCATAAATCTCTCATAGATAAGACGGTAAAGTTTAATCTCATCAGGCTTTAAAAAACTCTGTGCGATTTCAGGAGTGAAATCAAGCATAGTTGGACGGATAGCTTCGTGAGCCTCTTGTGCGCCTTTTGCTTTTTTACCATAAAGCTTTGGCTCATCTGGTAGGTACTTCTTACCAAATTTCTTCTCTATAATCTCACGAACACCATTTACAGCTTCACTTGCCATGTTTAGTGAGTCAGTTCTCATATAGGTGATAACACCACTTGTTCCATCAGGGGTCTTTACACCTTCATAGAGGCTTTGCGCTACCATCATAGTTTTTTTAGGAGTAAAGCCTAGTTTACTAGATGCAGTCTGTTGCAAAGTTGAGGTCATAAATGGTGGAGGAGTTGAGGTTTTTCTCTGCTTTGTTTCTATCTTTGAGATAGTAAATGAGTCAGCCTCAACACTCTTAACTATAGAAGTGGCATCGTTTTTATTCTCTATGGAGAGTTTTGTGAGTTTGTCACCCATGTGGCTGATAAGAGTAGCTTCTATGTCTTTTTTAAAGAGAGTATCTATGGTCCAGTATTCCACTGGGATAAATGCCTTTATCTCTCTCTCACGGTCAACTACAAGTTTTAGAGTTGAAGATTGAACACGTCCGCCTGAGAGTCCTTTTTGGATTTTTGAACTTAGAAGCGGAGAGAGTTTGTAACCCACAACACGGTCAAGCATACGGCGAGCTTGTTGAGCATTTACCATATTCATATCTATCTTTCTTGCAGATTCGAGTGCATGGTTTATTGCAGTCTTTGTTATCTCGTGAAAGACGATGCGAGGAAGCTCTGCAGGATCTTTTTTTATAGCGTGAGCAATATGCCAACCAATCGCTTCACCCTCACGATCCTCATCGGTCGCGATATAGATAGTATCTGCTTTTTTTGCAAGATCTTTTATCTCTTTTACAGTGGGAGCATTCTCTTTTGCAACGCTATATGCTGGAACAAGCTGGTTGTCCTCATCTACAGTGATACCAAAACGAGACTTTGGAAGGTCTCTAATGTGACCTTTCGATGCTATAACTTCATAACCTTTGCCTAAAAAAGTTTTTATAGTCCGTGCTTTTGCGGGTGATTCGACGATAATTAAGTTCAAATAGTTTTCCTATATATAGTATAGTGATTTTTAAGTGGCGAAGTTTAGCACAAAAAGATGAAAAAAGTAAAAACTGTAGTTTTAAGCTTAAGTTTTCATGGGTGAGGTTTTGAAGTAAGACATCTCTTCCCGGAAGATTTCCCCTCGCTCCAATGCTCTGCGTCCCCCTCGCTCCAATGCTCTGCGTTGGAGTGTATATTTATTGTGTGTGGTATTTGTATGCATTCCCACGCGGAGCGATGGGAACGAGGCTAAACTGCACAGGGCGAAGCTAAAGCGTCGCTTCCCAAAGCCGTGTAAACATCATTTTCTAAAAATTTCTCCAAATCTACTAAACTAATTTCTTAGAGTGTCGATTTACTTATTATCAAGGCAAGGATGCCAAGATAAAATAAACCAAAGAGCAAAAGGCTCTTACCCAAAAAGGATTTATTATGGGATTTAGAATTAATACAAACATTGCGGCAATGAACGCACACAGAAATGCAACTCAAACAAACTTAGGACTAGACAAGAGTCTTAACTCATTAAGTTCAGGTTTAAGAATTAACAAAGCGGCGGATGATGCTTCTGGTATGTCTATTGCCGATTCACTTCGTCAACAAGCTCAAGGTCTGGGACAAGCTGTGTCAAATGCTAACGATGGTATTGGTGTTGCTCAAACGGCAGATGGTGCACTAGAAGAGTATATCAATATAGCAAACACTATTAGAACGAAATCTATTCAAGCTGCGTCTGATGGACAGAACTTACAATCTCGTTCGGCTATCCAAAATGATATCGACAGACTAATGGAAGAGGCACAGAATATTGCTACGACTACTTCATTTAATGGGCAGTCACTTTTAAATGGTGCTTTTCAAAACAAGTCGTTTCATATTGGTGCTTACGCTGGTGAGACTGTAAATATCTCTATTAGTGATACTAGAACTGCTAATGTAGCAGCTAATTTTGCTCTAGCTCAAAGTACTACTGCGATAGCAGCACAGACTGCAGCTGGTACTCCTGCAGCAACACGATTAACTGTTAGTGTTACAGCAGCAGATGGAACTTCGAAGTCAGTTGATACTGGTGATATTACTCCTGCAAGTGGTGCAATGTCAAGTTCAGCTATAGCGCAACATGTTGTTGATGCATTTAACGCAAAGGCGCAAGAGGGTGGAGTAGATATTAGAGCTAGTAGGTTTGAATTAAGTACTTCAACTGCTACAACTCCAGCATATGGTATCCGTCTAGACTCTGGAAGTAAATTTGCGGTAACGGCAGGTGATAATACTGGGCTAGCTGTAGCGGCTACAGCACTTGCTAAAACAAACAACTTCGGCACAATAGATGTAACAACAAGAGAGAGTGCAGAAAAAGCGGTTATTATTTCTGACTATGCTCTAAGAGATCTTGATAAAACAAGAGCGGATATAGGTTCGGTTCAAAATCAACTAGAGTCTACAATAAGAAATATATCTGTAACACAAGTAAACGTACAAGCTGCGGAATCTCAAATTCGTGATGTTGACTTTGCAGCAGAGAGTGCAAACTTTGCAAAACTAAACATCCTAGCTCAGTCTGGTTCATATGCTATGAGTCAAGCTAACGCTGTTCAACAAAACGTGATGAGATTGTTACAATAGTGACAATCGTTAAAGCAGCATCTCTGATGTTGTGATACGTTTCTTTAGAAAACGTGATGAGATAGTTGCAGTAGTAACTAATCTCTAAACTTTTCTACAAAAACTCACTCTCAAGGTTTGCTTGGGAGTGAATTACTCTCTTTTTTAAACTACACATAAATCAAAACATTCATAATTCCAATTTTAATTTCTGTTGTTATTGATATATACACTCCCAAGTGAAACTTGGGAGCGAGTTAGGTTTTGAAGTAAGACATCTCTTCTCGGAAGATTTCCCCTCGCTCCAATGCTCTGCGTTGGAGTGTATATTTATTGTGTGTGGTATTTGTATGCATTCCCACGCGGAGCGATGGGAACGAGGCTAAACTGCACAGGGCGAAGCTAAA
>JAVEST010000143.1:0-4430 GCA_034006465.1 Sulfurimonas sp.
AAAAGTGGAGCTTGGAAGATATATACAAAACCTACTGCTGCAATTACGCCTATCATATAAGAAAAAAATGAGATGATAAATCCCTCATAAAACTTCTCTTTTAAAACATCATCAACTCTCCAGCCTATGGCTTTAAGTATCCCTATCTCTCTTTTTTCTTCGCTACTAAGTCCGCTAGACTTGTCATAGATGATGATAAAAAATGTAAAAAGCGAGACAACAAAAAGAGCTAAAAAGATGCCGCTTTTATAGTCGAAGATATTTTGGTAAGAGATATTAAGGTCATTTTTAGTGATAATTCTGCTATCTGGAAAGATAAGCTTTATCTTTGAAGCAATTGTCGCTACTTCATCGGGGTTTGAGACTTTGACAACTATATCTGTCGCCATACTTTCTCTCATATCAAAAATCTCTCTAACATCAGCTTTTGACATCACTATCATATCGTTTGATTCAAGCTGAGTATCTCCATCAAAAACACCAACGATATCAACTCTTTTTAGAGTTCCATCAGGCTTTATAAAGTTAAAATAATCCTTATAATAATTGTTTTGCATAGTCTCTTTAACTCCGCTGCCAATTACCATAGCACTTCCCTGTGCATCCATTAATCCTGTAGTATCCACAACTCTCTTTAGTGACTCTTTATACTGCGCTTCAAACTCATCTACTCCAACTATGGAGAAGTTCACTCCAGCATTTTCAAAGTAGTAGTAGCCCCAAACACGAGCAACTGCATCTACAACTCCAGTAATGGCAAGTATCTCTTCTGTAGCGTGGGTCTCTATATCGTAGTGTCTTCCAGCTTTTATCTTTTGAACTACTATCTCAGGAAGAGCATCAACAGTAGCGTTTAGTTCGTATTTTATGGAGTTTGTTATAAAAAATATACTTGTGAGCAAAAAGATTAAAAATGTAAGGGTTGTTGCTATAAAAATATTTTTATATCTTTGTCTAAGTATCGCATTTATTGCGTACTCTATGAGGTAGAAGTTTATTTTATTTCGCACTTTTTTCTGCCTTATGTGAATGTGAGTATGTGTAGGTTGAGACAAAGTACTCTCGTAAAGAGCCATCATCTTTATAGATGCTAAAGAGGTCACTCATACTTCTATGCCTTATAAATGTTGCCTCTGTAGATATTGCCAAGTCTGGCAGAGCTATGATGCTAACTAGCTCTTTTCTTTTTTCTAAGCTCTCACTATCTAGACTTTTTGTAGAGAAGATATAGAGAGTCTCAAGAGCGAAAAAAACTAAAAGAGCAAACAAAGAGAGTAGAACTTTTGGAGTCTTTGTGGTGTAGAGATTTTTACTCATCTAGTTTTTTGATGACTATCTCATCTATCTCATCAAACCTCAAAATCTTTTTACCTTTATGGTCAAGACTAAAAGTCTTTGCATCTTCAAGCTTAGTAAATGGTATCAACTCATCTCCCATAGGGCCATAAACATCACTTCCAGCAACAAAAAAAGACTCTCTTGCTTCTATGGCTTTTTGCGAGTAGTAGTCTGTAACTAAAATCTTAGAGATGCCATCTTTGTTTAAAAAATAGTACTTCATCAAATCTTTTACACCATCAAAAGAGTAGTGTTTATCTGCATAAAAAATCTGAGCTGCCCACTTTGGATATTTATATACAAACATTCCGCAGATTGGGCACTTCTCATCTTCAGTAACTTCTATCTTACCTTCTATACTCTTTAAATCTCCAAGGCGTTTAACTTCCCAAAGATAAAGAGCTAGAGCTTGAAGTTTATCTTCATCCATTGGCTTACAAAGTTTAGAGTTTTTTATATCAGCTTTTAACTCATTTATCTCTATGTAGTTAGTCTCATCTATATCTTTACTACACATTTTTTCATATATTTTTTTGCCCATAGCATAGACTTTTTTCTCTTTTTTGCTTTGAGTAAGGGCATTATCACTCTTTAAAGACTCTTTTGCAGCTTTCATTGCCATGTCAAATGTGACAATACTACCATTGTACTTTTTTACATGTGCCTCTGCATCACTCTTTTTTGCAAAAGCTAGTTTAGAGACTCTACTCATAGTGCCTTTAACATCTGAGTCTAAGACATAAAAAGCACTTCTTGCATCTATGAGTTTTTCGTTCTTAGCATCTACAACTTTAATGCTAGAATCTTCAATCCCATACTCTTCTTTATCTTGCACTAAACATCTCATAGAGCAGTATTGTCTTGGAGTTTTGTTTTTAAGTTCTGCAGCATGAGAAGTTTTGTAAAACATCTTTATATTCATCCCACAAACAGGACACCACTCTTTTTCTGCACCCTTTTGCACTAAGTGTGGCTCACTTGAAGAGACTTTAGAAAAGTTATGCGCGCTAAGGCTTAAAAAGAGTGTTAGTAAAATAATTATAGCTTTCATTGTAATCCTTAAATCAAAAAATAATTCTATCTAAATATAATTATTATAACTTAAAAGCATAGTAAATCTGAAAAATTCGTTTATGAAATTTATAGGGGGTATTTATTTTTGCCACTATAATGAGAAAAACTCACTATAGTACGGCAACATTAGACAATGTTCTCTTGTCTATCTTTTACCTAAGTAAATCCCAACTGCTTGGAGTTTTTTGCCATCAAGTTCTCCACAAAGGTTACTCGACATAACATAAGCTTTAGCCTCAGCTGTTGAGCTGAATTTTTTATCTGTCTTTTTACACATTTTATTGTAAATCATCTCGCCTTTTTTAGCCATATCAGCTTGGTTTTTAGCTACCATTTTCATCTCAGCATCAAGTGCTTTTGAAGCTAACTCATAAGTTTGTTCAAAATTCATAAGCTCTCCACCAAACTCTTTGTGAAATGCTTTAGCATCATCAGCATTAGCAAATGCATACTTACTAGTCATACTCATAGTACCCTTTTTACTACTTCCAACTACATAGTGAGCACTCGGTGCATCTATAAACTTTAGACTCTTAGCATCTACTACTTTGATATCTTTTAGAGAGTTGTTGTTTTTGAGATTTGTCTCAGCTAGACAGTGAAGTGAGCAGTACTGCTCTGTGTGGTCGTTATGAGTCGCTGCGTGATTTGTTTTGTAAAACATAGGAAGTGTCATTCCACATGTTGGGCAATACATCTTAGTCTCACCATCTTGGAGGATTGTAGCCTTATTCATAGGCACCGTTTGAAACATCTGCATCTCTTTGTTCTTTTGAGCTTCGCCCTGGGCACCAAACAATATAGTGCCAAGCACTAAAATACTCGCGATAATCTTACTCATTTTCTATCTCCTGTTCTTATGATTTGTATAATCATACAAAATAATAGTTAAATAAGTGTTAAGTTTATGCAAGTCTCAGCAAAAGTAGCCTTCGTATAAAAAGGACAAGGAGTCCTACTGCTAGGATTTTAAAGTCAAGTTCGCTAGCTAGATGAACATTTCTAAAAGTGTCACTCTGAGTAGCTTCAACTCCGATAGCCTGCATTGAGAGGATTTTAGGTGAGTAAACTGCACTAAACATCAAAGAGGAAAAAACTACAGTAATGGCACTACCAAAGGCAATAGCATCTCTTTGCCCTAGTTTATACATAACTGCTTCATAAACTATAACTACAGTAGCTACAAAATATATCCAGTAACTAAATCTATGAAATATCTCTCCCATTATAATGCCAGAGTTGAAATGGTCAAGCGAAATATCAACAAGTATTTTATTTGGATTAAAAATAACTGGTGCTACCATTGCACCTAAAACTAAAACAGCTCCAAAAGTAGCAGCAAGTATAACGAGGTAACTAAAATCTAAATATATTCTTTTTCTCAAAGCTTAAGCCCTTTTATATCTTTAAAGTAAATCCACGGTCAAATTTACTATAGTCTTTGTAAAACTCTAAACCCTTAAAGCTAGTGTTTTTCAAATAGTTTTGTATTTTATCTTTTTGGTCATAACCTATCTCACAGGTAAAGAAGTTAATCTCCCTCTTTAAGGCTTCATCAAGGAGTTTTTTTATGATTTCATCACCAACTTCTCCACCAAAAAGAGCATTTTGTGGCTCATAAGAGAGGTTTGACTCTAGCTTTGCGTTATCTGCTATATATGGAGGATTTGAGATGAGATAGTCTATATCTTCACTCACTTCATCTAGTAAAGAGCCAAGTCTCAACTCTACTCTATCTTCAAGAGAAAATCTCTTTAAATTTTCTCTTGCGATATTTATAGCAGCTTGTGAGATATCTACAGCTATAAACTTAGCATTTTTAAAGTGTTGTGCCAAAACTATAGAGATGATGCCACTTCCAACTCCAACTTCTACAAATCTTATAGGAGCATCTAAATCAGGGTAGTGTTTTATAACTTCATCTATAAGCAGTTCTGTCTCAGGACGAGGGATGAGTGCGCCTTTGTCTATAAAAAACTCTTGCGAGTAAAAGCTTACACTATTTGTGATGTACTCAA
>JAVEST010000012.1:0-28623 GCA_034006465.1 Sulfurimonas sp.
TTGGCACAAGTGAGTAGTCTATAGTTGTGTTTGTAGCGATGATGCCATCAGCTCCTTTTTCAACTGCCAACTTTGTAAGTGCTACTGCATCTTCTTTTGTCATATCGGGTGCTATTTTAAGAAGTATAGGCATATCTGTGAGTGCTTTTGCTTCTTTGAAAAGTTCTGTGATAAACTCTTCATTTTGTAAGTCTCTAAGTCCTGGAGTGTTTGGAGATGAGATATTTATAACAAAATAGTCACCCAAACCATCAAAAGTTTTGATGAGTTTTGTGTAGTCACTGATAGCATCTTTTTCTGCTGTAATCTTATTTTTACCAATATTCACACCGATAGGAGTGGTATATGGGTAGATTTTTTTGAGTCTTTTTTGAATCTTTAGCGCACCATCGTTGTTAAAACCCATAGCGTTTTGTAGCGTTTTTTCTTCTATGTGTCTAAACATTCTGGGCTTTGGGTTTCCCTCTTGCGCAAGTGGTGTTATAGTACCTATCTCGCTAAAACCAAATCCTAAAATCTGGATGCCGCGAAGCATAGTTGCATTTTTATCAAACCCAGCTCCAAGACCAACAGGATTTAAAAACTCTGTGTTAAATAACTTTTGTCTTAAAACATCATCAGCTACAAAATGAGACTCTAAAAAAGAGTTAAATGGTATTTGGCTAATATTTGCAACTCTTAAAGCCATCTCAGCTAAAAGGTGAGCGTTTTCTGGCTCTAGTTTAAAAAGCCAAGGTTTTATAGTTTCATAATTTATCATCTTTTTAAATTCGCCTTTGTAAAAATTTGTTGATTATACTAAAATAAGAATAACATATCGATAAAGGATTTTTTATGAAAGTTTTAGTACCACTAGCTACAGGGTTTGAAGAGATTGAGGCGGTTTCAATTATAGATGTTTTAAGAAGGGCGGGTATTGAAGTTTTGGTAGCTTCTCTTAATGAGGTAAGTGCTGTAAAAGGTGCAAATGGTATAAATATTTTAACAGATATTAACATTAAAGATGTAAAAGTTAGTGAGCTTGATATGATTGCACTTCCTGGTGGATGGGATGGAACTCACGCTCTAGCAGATGATAAGAATGTACAGAGCATCTTAAAAGAGATGGATAGCAAGGGCAAAAACATAGCGGCCATCTGCGCGGCTCCTTATGCACTTCACAGAGCTGGAGTTTTAAAGCAAAACTATACTTGTTATCCATCAGTAGAAAAAGAGATAAGAGAAGAGGGCTACATTGGAGATGGCACAATGGTTGTTGAAGATGGCAATGTCTTAACATCTCGTGGACCTGCAACTGCTATGTGTTTTGCTTTAGCGATTGTTAAAAAACTAAAGGGCGAAGAGACCTACAAGATGGTAAAAGGTGGTCTCTTAGCGGGCTTTTGTAAAGACTAAGTTCTTTAAACTTCTCTCTTCATCAAGGCTCTCAAACTCTTTTAAGTTTGCTAGTCTCTGTTTAAACTCAAACTCAGGAGCTAGCTCACATATAAGCTCTTTTAAAAAAGATGAGTCAAGCTCTGGTGAGTTTAAGCAAGCTAGCAAGATGCAGTCCTCTGACGCGATATCTGGAAGTTTAGCTATGATTTTTCTATAATCTTTTGTAGCTTCAAAACTTCCTCTTTGAAAACTTGGCGGGTCGATGATGATAAGGTCATAAGGGCCTTTTTTCTTGATGCGAGAAAAAGATTTTAAGATGTTGTAAGGCAAAAAACTAACACCTTTTGTGTCAAGTCCATTCAAGTGATGGTTTGAGCGGCCAATGCTTAGAGATGCTTTGCTCATATCGATATTTGAGATGCTCTTTGCACCACCAAAGAGTGCTGCGACACTAAAAGCGCAAGTGTATGAAAAAAGATTTAGTACATTTTTATCTTTTGAATTTTCTCTTACAAACTCCCTACCATTTTTCATATCAGCAAAGTAACCACTGTTTCGATTTGAGAGAAGATTTAGATAAAATTTCATACCATTCTCATATGCGAAAATCTCATCACTTAACTCTCCTATGATTACTTCAACTGGAAAGCCTTTTTCGTATCTTCTTTGCACAACTAAAGTTTCATGTCTTGATGTTTTGATAAAAGATTTTAAAAACTCTAAGAGTTCACTCTCATTTGCAATTTCATCATATAGAGCCACACTCAAAATAGTATCAATAGAGTCAATAGTGAGATGCTTAAAATCATCATAAAGCCCACCACGACCGTGAAAAAGCCTTTTAAACTCAGCACTTAAATCTTTTGAGTTTAGTAAAATATGTATGTTTAGTTCTTGTAAAGTCAAGATAAGCCTTGTTTTTTTATGAAAGTTTATCTATTTTAGTTGAAAGTCCACTTTAAAAGCAAAAGGTATAGTTATTGCTTATAGTTTAAAAAAAACAGGAGTAGGTTATGCTAGTTAGTAGTTCTACAAGTGCTTTTTACTATAGTAAAGACAAAGAAGATAGACAGATACCTGATGAAAATTTTATAAATATAGATGAAAAAGAGAGGCAAATTAAAGTACCAATATATAAAAGTAGAGATGAGTTAAATGAAGAAGATATAGCACTCCAACAGTTTAAAAAAGACCTAACACAAAAGGGTGCTTTTAAATTTATGCATGATTTTAATATGCAAAAGATTGAAGAGATGCTAGAAGAGTACAAGAAAAAACTAGAAAAAGAGCTAGAAGACAATCCTGACGCAAAGCTAGATATAGAACAGATGCTAAGTGATTATAAAAAGCAACTCTTAGAGAGATTTAGAGAGCTTGAAGATGACAAAGGCGACTCGAAAACTCTTATGAGTTCAAGCCGAATAGCCTTTGAGATAGCTGACAAACTAAAACCTAAATTAGAGGATATTTTAAACTTATAGGTTTTGCTTATCTGTTAAGTACTTTTAGCTTTACTAGGAGCTCTTTATCTTGTTGATAAACTTCTATTGCAGTATCTATTGGTTTTTTTTGTCTTTTTAGACTTCCTTGAACTGAGTGTAGGACATGAGCAAAATTATGAAATAATGGGGCTATTACATAGTTGATATTATCTTTTTTCAAGATGTCTGCGAGTGCTTGTATGATACAATAATATACACTTTTATTGACAGATCTTTGAATGAGATAATCACGCATAATAGTTATATTGTTGTATAAAACTTCTCTATTTTCTTCATTTAGCACACTATTTTCTTGAGCTCTTTTTAAATCATGCTCTATTTCTTGTTCTACATTATGGTTCTGTTTATTCATAAGTTCATTTAAGTTTGGACATATTTTTTTTATCTCATCAAAGAGCTCTTTATTACTTAGTCTCTTAGTTGAGGCCTCGTATGTATATGTTTTATCTTCAAAATATTCGTGATTAAGTGCTTTAATAAGCTGGACTGCTATATTTAAGTAGACAAATTTATCTTCTTTATTATTATCAAACTCTATTCCAGTGTGAGAGATAATAGGCTTTGGACCAACATATTTTAATTCCATAGTAATTTCCTTAATTTTATTTTACAAAATGAAGGAAACCTTCATCATATTTTCACGCCAAAGAAACAAAGTCCCTTTGCTTACGCTTATGTCCAAGGATATTTCCTTCGGGTCGCGCTAGATTTTCTCACATAGTCTTGCGCTTAAGCGCAATAGTACCTCTTTAGAACTGTTTTTAAACGCCAAGGAGCCGCGAATTTATTCGGGGCTTTAGTCTTTAAAGCCACACTAGCCTCGAACAAGTTCAAAGTTTCATTATTTTATCATTTTAAACATTAAATCTAAAATGCATAACATCGCCATCGTTTACGATGTACTCTTTTCCCTCTAGTCTCATCTTTCCAGCTTCTTTTGCCTTTGCTTCTCCGCCATAAGTTATAAAATCTTCATACGATATAACCTCCGCACGGATAAAACCTTTTTCAAAGTCATTGTGAATGGCTGCAGCAGCACGAGGTGCAGTTGAGTTTTTTCTAATAGTCCATGCACGAACCTCTTTAACACCAGCAGTAAAGTAGCTCATAAGTCCAAGTTTATCAAAACCTTTTTGTATAATCTGCTCTAATCCTGACTCTTTAACTCCTAAGTCTGTTAAAAACTCCTCAGCTTCATCATCTTCAAGACCGATAAGTTCTTCTTCTATCTTTGCACAAAGTTTTATAAGTTCACAGTTGTTTTTAGCGGCATGATCTCTTAGAGCTACTACATAAGCGTTGTCTTCTAAAAGGCCATCTTCATCCGTGTTAGCCCCATACATAATCTCTTTGTTAGTTAAAAACCTAACTTCAGCATTTAGTTGTTTGTAAACATCAGTATCTGCATCTTTGAAGTTTCTTGCTAGTTCGCCCTCAGCTAAAAACTCCATTAGTTCCTCTGCCATGTCTAGCATCTCTTTAGCACTCTTATCAGCCTTAGCTTGTTTTTTGAGCCTATCAATGCGGTTTGATAAGACTTCAATATCAGCTAAGATAAGTTCACCTTCGATAATCTCAACATCACGAAGTGGGTCGATGCTGCCCTCATTGTGGACAATATTTTCATCATCAAAACATCTAACTATTTGAAGTATAACCTCAGTTTCACGGATGTTTGAGAGGAACTTGTTTCCAAGTCCTTCACCTTTTGATGCACCCTTTACTAGACCTGCTATATCTACGAAATCTAAGGTAGAGTATTGGATTCTCTCTGGCTTTACAATTTTTGCAAGCTCAGCAAGTCTCTTATCTGGAACTGGAACTACAGCTTTGTTTGGCTCAATAGTACAAAATGGATAGTTTGCAGCCTCTGCGTTTTGTGCTTTTGTTAATGCATTAAATGTTGTTGATTTACCGACGTTTGGAAGTCCTACTAGACCTATACTTACACCCATTATTTCTCCGTTTATATTAATATTTGTTTGTTTCTTCAATATTGTTTAATGATGAGACAGTTAAGATAAGTCGAATTATACTCTTATGATGCTTATCAGTGATTTAGGGCATAAACTTTCTTTTTTCTTTTAGAAGAATTATTCTCTTTAATTTTCAAACAGTGATTACATTTGATGCTGAATCAAGTTAAGGATGACGCGTATCCGTCATTTCATGCATCTCCCGTCATTTGGTGCTTGACACGGAATTTAGTTTATAGATAAATAAGAGGGTTCAACTATTCTTGTGCTTAGAAAAAGCATATAAACTAAAGATTAGAGATTTTTTTATTTGGTTTTGTTAAGAGATAGCCACCGATAAGAATAGGGATTATCCCTAGCATCTGACGAAACTCTGGTACTTCGTCTAAATAAATAAAAGCAAAAAAAAGTGTCATAGGCGGTACTAAAGCAACCATCGCACTTACCTTTGTTATGGAGATTCTATGTAGTGCTTCCATCCATAAAATCTTAGAAATGCCAAAAATAGCTAAACCTATAAGTAGAAGATAAGCAAGTGCATTCTCTAAAGCCTCTAGGCTAATCTTTGGCTCTACTATCCAAGCTAAAAGCGCAATAACTGGCAAGGCTATAATGGTTCTAAAGCCTAAAATTGTCACAGATGAGCAGTGTATTCTTGCACGCTTTGAATAAAAATTCGCAATAGGTGCGATAGCCGCTGCAATAAGGATTATCAAGTCACCTTTGTTAAAAGTCAAATCATCAGGTATAAGTATAATTATCGCTCCAATACCCATAATAAAAGCACCAATACTATGAATAAGGTCTATTTTTTCTTTTTTAAAGAGATTGAAATAGAGGTAGGAGAAGAAGAGTTGAGTAAACATAATTACAGACATATTTCCAGCTGTAGTAAATTGCATACCTATAAAAACCAAGGTAAAAAGTGTAGTAATGTAAAAACTTGTAAGTAGTAGATCTTTGTAAGCATCTCTGTTTTTTAGCTCACTAAAAAGTCTTTTTTTAAACATAAGAGATATAAAAAAGAACAGAGATACAAAGAGGGAAAAAGCGTAAGTGTGAAGTGCGCCAATATATGAAATGGCTACGATTGAGAGTATGGGAAACCAACTCTCCAAAATGGAGAGTCCTCCTACTAAAAGCTCGCCTTCGCGCTCTTTTGTCATACGTTTTTCAAATACTCACACATAAAACGCACACTAGAACCAGTTGCCCCATAAACATTACAATCCCAAGGAGTTTCCGTATATGCTGAACCTGCTATATCAAAATGCAACCACTTATCTTTGTTCTCATCTTTTATAAAGTTATCTAAAAATAGGCCAGCTGTAATAGCTCCACCATAAGGCTTTGAAGATACATTTGAGATATCGGCTATCTCACTCTTTAGAAGTTTTTTAAGATGTTTGTTAAATGGAAGTGAACCAGTTAGCTCTCCAGATGAAGTTGCAGCTTTAGAGATATCATGCTTTAGCTTATGAGAGTGTCCCATAACACCAGTTGTATACTGGCCCAAAGCCACCATACATGCACCAGTTAGAGTTGCAAAGTCAAAGATAACATCTGCCCTTACTTTGTCTTGTGCATAATCAAGTACATCAGCTAAAACCAATCTACCCTCAGCATCAGTGTTTCTAACTTCTATAGTAGTCCCACTTCTTGATACTAAAATATCATCAGGTTTGTAAGCATCTCCGCCAACCATATTTTCAACTGCACCTATAAAAGCGTGAACTTCTATATCGAGCTTTAATTCACTAATAGCTTTAATGATTCCTAAAACTGAACATGCCCCAGCTTTATCCATCTTCATAGTAACCATTGAAGTTGATGGTTTTAGACTAAGTCCGCCACTATCATAAGTTAGACCTTTGCCAACTAATGAGATGATTTTTTTAGCTTTTTTTGGCTTGTATGCTAAGTGGATGAGTTGACTCTGATGAATAGATGCACGACCAACTGCAAGCATTGCGTTCATGTTCTCTTTTTTCAGCTCATCTTCTGCAAGAATCTCACACTCTAAAGAGTTATTATCAGCTAGTTTTTTTGCTAATATTGCAAATGACTCTGGGTTAAGCTCTTGTGGAGCAGTATTTACAATATCTCTAGTAAAACAAGTAGCTTTTGAGATGATGAGTGCATTGTCAAAGATGGATTTTAGTTTTTTATGCTCAAGCTCATCAGATGCCATAAAAATATTTTCTAGTTTGCTCTTTTTTGGTTTTGATTTATAATCATTAAACTCATATCCGCCAAGAACTACACCCTCGACCATAGCAGTAAGTGAATTTGCTTTTATAACACTAAAAGCTACACTCTTATAGTTTGAAGATTTTAGTGCTTTTATCATACTGCTAGTTGCACTTCTTATATCATCACTTTTTTTGCTATCTACTCCACAAAAAAGCAGGCCTTTTTCATGTAAAAAGCACAGAGAATCTTGCTCCGATTTAAATCCAGCTAAGTTTAAGAGCTTAAACTCTTTATGTTTTTTTAGTTCATCAGGAGTTAAAAACTCGACTCTTATGTCTGCTTTTATATCAGATATCTTTTTATTTATAAGTTTTATATTCATTGTTTTTCCATAGTATTAATTTTGTAAGATATAGTTAATTATCTCTAATAGTTCATGTATTTTTTAGCTTTTACATCATCTTGTATGCTTCTTAATTTCTCTTCAAAGATTTCAAGCAAAATTTCAGATGCATTTTGCCCATTTGGCTCTGGGACATTGTAGCCTGTCACTCTAAGATTTGATTTGAAGAGTGATTCTAAATCGTCTTGTATAGTTTGTTTTCTTGAGTGCATATCTTTTTGCACAGGAGTTACAGGTTTTACTTCTTCTCTACTTAGCCATGCATAAGCACTATCAAGTGAGCTGAAAAACTCCATTTCACCACTAATAAACCAACTTCCAAATTTCGCTAAATACTCATCGGTTGTACTAGCTCCAACTATGGCAATCTTGCTAAATAAGTCTTTATACTTTAGCCCAAGCTTGAAGTCTTCCCAAGCAGCTCTAAGTTCCCAACCATCAAACTCTGTTGCATCTAAGAGCATTTTTGCCTTTAAATCTTTGGCACCACCAAGCGAACTCTCTAGCATTGGAGTCATATTTGCATAGTCTTCTTGTGTAAGTTTACCGACTATCTTTATCTTTATAAAGAAAAAATCTTCAACTCGGTTTATACCTATAGAAACCCCATGCTCTAAATACTTCATATCAATCTCCTTAGAAAAATTTATCTTCATTATAGCTAAAGATGAAAAACTCTTAAGAGACTCTACTTAGTCAAAATGAAGTATCTCTTTTGCTTGAATCATATCTTTATCGCCTCTTCCTGAGAGGTTTACAATGATGAGTTTACCTTTTATATCTTCTATCTTTTTAAGGTAAGCAATAGCGTGCGCACTCTCAAATGCTGGAATAATCCCTTCCTTTTGAGAGAGCCATACAAAGGCATCAATAGCCTCTTTGTCTGTTGCATTGCCATAAGTTACAGACTTATTATCATTGTGAAAAGAGTGTTCAGGCCCGATGCCAGGATAATCAAGTCCAGCCGAGATAGAGTGAGCCTCTTTAATCTGCCCATCTTCATCTTGAAGTATATAGCTCATTTGACCGTGAAGAACACCAGGGCGGCCTTTTTTTAGCGAGCAGCCATGCTTATCTGTCTCAATACCTAAACCTCCAGCCTCAACTCCAATGCACTCAACTTCTTTGTCTTCTAAGAAGTGTTGAAATGTTCCAATAGCGTTTGAACCACCGCCAATACAAGCTATTACATAGTCTGGTAAACGATTCTCTTTTTGTAGAATTTGAGCTCTTGCTTCATAACCGATGATGGATTGAAAATCTCTCACCATCATTGGATAAGGATGCGGCCCTGCAACTGTTCCTATGATATAAAAAGTATCTCTAGTGTTTGTAACCCAGTGACGAATAGCTTCATTCATAGCATCTTTTAGTGTTTGTGAGCCACTCTTTACAGCATTTACCTTAGCACCAAGAAGCTTCATACGAAAAACATTTAACTCTTGACGAGCCGCATCTTTAGCACCCATAAAAACTTCACACTCTAGGCCTAAAAGGGCACATATTGTAGCAGTTGCCACTCCGTGCTGACCAGCTCCAGTCTCAGCTATAATCTTTTTATATCCAAGTCTCTTAGCCATCAGTCCTTGAGCTATAACATTGTTTACTTTATGCGCACCAGTATGGTTTAAGTCTTCTCTTTTTAAGTAGATTTTTGCACCTAACTCATCTGAGATATTTTTAGCATAGTAGAGCGGGGAAGGGCGACCTACATAGTCTTTTAAGTAGTAATCAACTTCCTTCCAAAAGCTCTCATCAAAGCGGATTAAATCATACTCTTCTTTAAGTTTTAAAAGTGCTGGCATAAGCGTTTCAGGTACATATCTACCACCAAAGATGCCAAAGTGTCCATTTTCATCTGGATCAAATTTTGAAGCTTTTGGGATATACATTATTCAACCTCTATAAGTGAATATATTGGAGTTTTTTTCTCTACTTCTTTATAACCATCTAAAAAAGTAAGAGTGATAATAAAACAAGCTTCGACGCAGTGAGCACCAGCTTGCTTTATAAGTGTTACTGCAGCATTTGCAGTTCCCCCAGTTGCTATTAAGTCATCTATAAGAAGGACTCTAGCATCTTTTTCTCCTCGAAAAGCATCTATATGAATCTCGACTTCATCTATGCCGTATTCCAAGGTATATTTTTCACTAATAGTTGTATATGGAAGTTTTCCGCGTTTGCGAACAGGGACAAAGCCAATGCCTAGCATCTGAGCTAAGGCTGCACCAAAGATAAAACCTCTTGCATCTATGCCTACTATAAAGTCTAAATCATACTCTTTGTATCTTTCATATAAGTGGTTCATTAAAGTAGAAAAGGCTTTTTTATCATTTAGAATAGTAGTTATATCTTTAAAGACTACTCCAGGTTTTGGAAAGTCCTTTACATCTCTGATAGCCTCTTCAATAATCTTTCTTTCTATTTTATTTAATACAAGCATACATTTTTTCCTTTATTTTATTTCACACCCTCAAGGGATACTTGGTTTTCTCACAAAGAGTCTTACGGCAGCTTCGGCAAGAAGCCAAAAACACTAGTGTCTTCTTATCTTTTTACAGTAAAGCATCGATGCGACCCTCTAGTGCTTTGATTTTACCATTTAGACGGTCTGTTTCTTGTCTATGTTTAGTATTTCTTTGTTTTAAAACTTTTAGCTCATTTCTAAGTTTTGTAAGCTCTTCACTTAAAATATCAACATTTCCCAATGCTCTTTGGAGCTGTATTTGATACTTCCTAATTAGGATTTCAGCCTCTTGAAGTGTTAACTTCATCAGGTCATTTCCTCTTTGTTCTTTACTTGTAATGCTCTTAAAGTAGTACATCTTTACGAAGAGATAGACGCAAAGTATAGATAAGATAGTTAAAAGTGACCATTCCCAAAACATAAATTATATTCCTTCTATCTTCTCAACTCGGCCGCAGTGTCTTCCACCCTCAAAGCTTGAAGCTATCCATGAGTCTAGTATAGATTCTGCTACACCTTGACCTACAACCCTTTCACCAAAACATAGAACATTTGCGTCGTTGTGTCCTCTTGCTACCATGGCGGTATAGGCATCATGGCAAAGTGCAGCTCTTATGCCACTATGGCGATTTGCTGCCATGCTCATTCCTATGCCAGAGCCACAGATTAGGACTCCTTGAGACTCTTTATCTGCTAAAACTGCTTCGCAAACTTTGATGGCAAAGTCTGGATAGTCAACTCTTGTCTTTGAAAAAGGACCAAGGTCTATGACTTCATGACCTTTTTGCTTTAACAATTCTACAGTAAAATTTTTTAAATCCAATCCTGCATGATCTGTGGCGATATAAAATTTCATATTTTTCCTTTATGTAAGTAGTGTGAGAATTGTTCTAACTGGCAAGAGTAAAACATAATCTTTGATAGGCGTCATCAAAATTATAAGAACTATAATGATGCCATATCTTTCATTTTTGTAAAAAAATTCTGCAACTGCGTTTACTTTGTATTTTAGTGCTAGATGCATCAAAAAGTGAGCGCCATCAAACTGAGGAATAGGAAGTAGGTTAAATACTCCTAAGACTACATTTATAATGAGCAGCTGAAAAACTAGCATATAAGCAAATATATAAACGATGCTATCGGCAGTTGTTGGTTGACTCATCGCTACAAGTGCGATGGAGGCAATGGTTGCTAGTGTAAAGTTATAGACTATCCCAGCTAAATCGACTTGCATTGCGGCGTTATATCCGCCATTTCTTACTACAGTTCCCGTATTTATTGGTACAGGTTTTGCCCAACCGAACAAAAAGCCACTATCTCCACCGAGCAGTATTGGTAAAAAGTACATAGTAGCAGGAACGATGATAGTACCAACCAAATCAACATGGATAAGGGGGTTTATAGATAATCTTCCAGCATTTTTAGCAGTTGTATCACCATACATAAATGCTACCCAGCCATGCATAATCTCATGTCCGATAATGGCAATAGCGAGGGCTACAACAGCAGCAACTATTTTTAGTATATCAATAGATTCCATGATCGTCTTTGTCTTCTTTTATTCTCTCAGCTATTGCAAGGTCAAGATGACTTTCTTGCTCCAGATCTGTTGGAGTTTTTCCTATTCTATCCCATCTTATTTCCCAGTTTTCACCTACAGAGAAGTAGACAAACCAAGGAGCTCCTTCTATGTTTTCATATGGAACTGCACCCCAAAAACGGCTATCATTTGAGTGGTCACGGTTGTCTCCCATCATAAAATAATAGTCTTTATCTATCTTAATTGGAGCAAATTCAAAAAGCTCCATATGGTATCTGCCGTTATTTTGAATCTTTTCATCGTGATGGATTCCAGGATGCTCTTTCATGTAGGGATTTTTAACCCAGAGTTTTTCTGCAAAAATAATGATCTCATAATCTTTAAAGTTCTCTTTTATCCACTCGTCTCCCTCATGATGGTGAACATATAGGTTTTTATCACTTACAAAAAGTTCATCTCCAGGAAGTGCTACACATCTCTTCACATAGTGCTGTTTTGGGTTATGAGGTGGTCTAAAGATGACTATATCGCCTCTTTTTGGAGTGTCTCCATCAACAAGACGAAGTCTATCGCTCCATGGCATGATTGACATCTCTATAAAAGGAATATGAGGCATAGAGATGCCATAAGCAAACTTCTTAGCAAAAAGATGGTCACCTACAAGAAGTGAATCTTTCATAGAACCAGAGGGAATTCTAAAGGCTTGAGCTACAAAAAAAATGATAAAAAGGACTATGACTACGGTTCCAGTCCATGAGTTTGAAAATTTGTAAGTTTTGTATAAAAACTCTTTCATTAGGCTTGTGCCTCTTTTAGTTTACGAGCGTTTTCTTTAGCAGCTTTTAGAGTGTTGCTTAGAAGCATAGCTATAGTCATTGGTCCAACTCCACCAGGAACTGGAGTTATATATGAGCATTTTTTAGCAACATTATCAAAGTCCACATCGCCAACAAGCTTGCCATTGTCCGCACGGTTGATGCCAATATCTACAACAATTGCGCCATCTTTTACCATATCTTGTGTTATAAGATTTATGACTCCAGCACCTACAAAAATCATATCAGCAGCAAGTGTGTGTTTTTTAAGATCATCTGTAAATATATGACATATCTCAACCGTTGCATTTGCGTTTAAAAGTAGAGATGCCATAGGTTTTCCAACTATGTTTGATGCGCCAACTACTACACAGTTTTTGCCCTTTATATCGATGTTATACTCAGCTAAAAGCTCCATAACCCCAAGAGGAGTACATGGTACAAAACCATCAAGTCCTGTTGTTAGTCTGCCAACATTAAAGGGATGAAAGCCATCAACATCTTTATCTGGTGCAACAAGTTCTAAAAGTTTAGTTGTATCTATATGTGATGGAAGAGGGAGTTGGATAAGGATACCGTCAATGCTTGAGTCGTTGTTCATCTTAACTATGCTTTTTTCAATCGCCTCTTGAGAGATAGTCTCTGGCATCTCATGAGTGATGGAGTAAAAACCAACTCTATCACAAGCTTTTTTCTTCATGTTTACATAAGCCTCGCTAGCTGGATCTTTTCCAACTAACACTACCGCTAAACCAGGTGTGCAGCCACAGATGGATTTTAGTTCTTTTGTCTCGCGTGTTACTCTGTCTTCTATTTTTTTTGAGAGTGCTTTGCCATCTAGTATTTGCATTTAAACCTCATAAATTATTTTTTCGATATTATATCACTCCAATAATAATAGGTCGCTTTATGAAAAATATATTGATTTTAATCTTTCCACTCTATATCTTTGCATCTAGTAGTTTTATAACTCCACTAGAATACGCATCCCAACTCTACAAAAATCCACGAGGCATAGGTTGTCACAACTGCCATGGAGATAAAGGTGAGGGAAAGATAGTTGCTACTTATATAGATAAAAAAAAACCTAAAAACTTTAAAGGACCAGCTATAAATGAACTGGATTTTGAATACTTTTTTAACTCACTAAACAGACGAAAAGATGGGATGCCGAGGTATTTTTTAACAAAAAAAGAGATTCAAGCACTCTATCTCTATCTACAAGAAACCAAAAAAAATGTTAAGTAGAGTCCTTAAAGCCTTTCGTGATAGAGATGTAGAAACACTAAAAGCAATGGCTGAGCCGACTATAAGAGTTTTGAACAAGAGAGATGATTTTGCATCAGCTCTTATGCTCTCTTGCAACAAAATTAAGCATCTAGAAAAGATTGATGAACTTGAAGCAGACTGCATCATTTTAAACCTTGAAGATGGAGTGAGCTGTGAGGACAAACCTCTAGCTCTTGTTCTTTGCGCTATATATTTAGTCAAACATAAAGAGTGCAGTAAAAAGCTTGTAGTGAGAGTCAATGCCCTTGATGAGGGCGGTTATAGTGAGATAGCTTATCTAAACCAGTTTATGCCAGATGCTATAAGAGTTTCAAAGATAAAAACAAAAAAAGAGGTAGAGTCTGTTTTGGCTCTTTTAGATGAAGATATAGAACTCCACCTCTCCATAGAAACTGCAGAGGCGTGGCACAATCTAGCGACTCTAGGAGTAAACCAAAGAGTTACTACCTTTTATCTTGGCATCTTAGACCTTTTAGCAGATATGAAGCTTCCTCAAAGTTTGCTAAAGATAGATAACCATACTATAAACTACATCCTAACACACTTCTTAGTAAGCTCAAGAGCTATGGGTGTAAAAGCTGTCTCTTTTGTATATCAAGAGTTTGAGAGATTAGATGAGTTTTTAAAATGGATAGAGTTTGAGAGATCTTTAGGCTACGATGCAAAGGCTTGCATCTCTCCAGCACAAGTGAGCTTGGTTAATGAGATTTTTTCTTATAGTGAACTTGAGGTAGAGAGAGCAAAAAAGATAGTAAAACTCTTTGAGATGCAAAGAGAGAAGGGTGTCACTGGCTTTACTCATCCTGAGTACGGTTTTATAGACGAACCCATATACAAAGGTGCGTTAGCACTTTTGATTTAGTAAAGCCATGCTATATTTAAGTACTCTTAAACACACTCTTTTAAGATTAGATTTTCTCCCAAAAAGTGCCTTGTGGGGTGTCCATTATGTTTACTCCAAAGGCTAAAATCTCATCTCTAAGCTTGTCTGAGGTTGCAAAATCTTTCTCTTTTTTTGCCATATCTCTTTTTGAGATAAGCTCACTTAGCTTCTCTTTAGTCGCATCATCGACTCCTGTTTGAAAATACTCATAAGCATTTTTACCTCCAAAGCCTAAAACCTCTTCTATATAAGCAAGGTTTGAGATAGTCTCTTTTTTTAGCTCTTTATGTTTACCAGCACTATCAAGAGTTTCGTTTGCGCTGCTTATCATCTCATCTATAAGACTAAGTGCTAAAGAGATATTTATATCATCACTTAGAGCTTCAAGGAGTGCATCTCTAAAAGGTGTAACATCGTTTGTTTGGTTTTGTCCAAAGAGTCTTTTTTTTAGCCTGTAAATCTTGTCAAGTCTTCTTTTTGAAAGTTCCAAATCTTGAGTGTTAAAGTTGAAGTTACTTCTGTAGTGGGTGCTAAGAAGGTAAAAGCGTAAAACCTCTCCATCATACTCACTTAGTGCATCTTTTAAAAAGAAGCTATTACCCAAACTCTTTGACATTTTTTCGCCATCAATGTTTACGAAACCATTATGCATCCAGTAAGCAGCTAGTGTGTGGTCTGTTGCGCATCTTGTCTGTGCAGCTTCGTTTTCATGGTGAGGAAAGAGCAAGTCTGCTCCGCCGCCATGGATATCTACACTAAACTTAAACTCAGGCTTTGCAAGATGTTTTTCTATCATAGCAGAACACTCAAGATGCCAACCAGGACGTCCTTTACCATATGGAGAGTCAAATGTGACACTTCCATCTTTTACGCTTTTCCAAAGAGCAAAGTCAGCACTGTTTCTTTTTTGTGAAGAGCTTTGTACTCTTTGCTTTTTTTCATCTTCTTCTTGAACTCTTTTTGAGAGGCTTAGATATTCACTATCGCTTGAAGTGTCAAAATAAACATCTCCATCCTCTGTTTTATAGGCGTGGTTTGCATCTATGAGCTTTTGTATAAACTCTATCATGGCATCAAGTGATTCTGTCGCTTTTGGTTCTATATCTGGTCTTATAACTCCGAGTTTTGACATCTCTTCGTTGTAAGCATCTGCGTAAAACTCTGTTATCTCTTTTATAGTTTTTTTCTCTTGTTGTGCTTTTTTGATAATCTTGTCATCAATATCTGTGATATTTCTAGCATAAGTAACCCCGTAACCATTTGCACGCAAAACTCTACAGAGCAGGTCAAAAACCAGAGCACTTTTTGCATGGCCTAAGTGAGCATCATCATAGACTGTTGGACCGCAAACATAGAGTGTTACATTATTTTTGTCTTGAGGAATAAATTCTCGTTTTGTTTTTTGCTGTGAATCGTAAATCTTCATATGAATCTTTTATGTTTAAATTTTGTCGCATTATAGCACATAGAGCTTTTTTGAAATCTTGTGTTTTAAGAGCTTATGAAACTCTTAAAAGCTAAAAGTACAAGACTTAAAACTATAGAGCCGACTATGAGATATGTTACGTTTTTAAACCCTAGCATCTCTAAAAAGTTTTTTGTGCCAAAGGCTTTTATGGTTAAGGTAAAACCTACAAAACCGCTGATGGTCCCAGCTAAAGCTAGTCCTGCAGCTCCCATGGGAGTTATAAGCGTTAGTGCGAAGATGATGTAGAAAAGAAGCGAAAATGTTGCTATTTTTGCGGCGTGAAGTTGTTGAGCATTTGCATATAACCAGAGTAAAAAGAGTTTTTGAAGTCCTAAAGGAAGCAGTCCTATCATATACATCTGTAAAACTAGACTTGAGTTTATGCTGTCTTGTGCTGTAAAAGAGCCTCTCTCAAAGAGTAGCCAAACTATCTCGTGAGAGAGTATGATGCCACCGATTGTACTTGCTGTGAGTAAAAATGTTAAAAACCAAAAAGCTTTTTTCATATAAGCTTTGGCTTGCATCTCTTGTTTGTTTTTTATGTATCTTGCAACACTAGGAAAGAGTGCTATGGAAGTTGCTATAGCAAAGAGAGCTAGTGGGAGTTGAAAGATGCGGTTTGCATAGTAGAGATAGCTGATGGAGCCAGTTACTAAAAACGATGCCAAGATGGTGTCTAAAAAAGCACTAACTTGAGGGGTTGAGTTGCCCCACATGGCAGGGAAAAACTGTTTTTTAAACTTTTTTGACTCCTCTTTTATATGGTGTGACTTTGTTTTTATATACTTAAAACCACCATAAAGAGACTTAAATAGGCCAAGTTTATGCATAGCTATAAAGTGTGCTATGAGCTGTAAAACACCTCCTATAACTACACCAAAACTGAGATAGTAAACTATGTCTAGTTGAGACTTATCTTGTGATAGATATAGAGCTAAGATAAGAGAGATATTTAAGAGTGCAGTTGAGAATGCTGTTGTTGCAAAGTGTTTTTTATACTGAAGCATCGTACTTAAAAAAGTCACTATAAATATGAGAGGAAGATACCAAAAATTTATAGCAACAAAAGGAGATGCAAGCTTTATAGTTTCATCATCAAAGCCGATTGCTATAGCTTGAGTGGCAAGTGATGGTAGAAGATTGACAAGAAGTGTGATAATTAGTATGATAGATAGAAAAATTAAAAAGATATTTATAGAAAAAATAGATCTATGTTTTGAATTGGCATAGGCTGGGATAAAGACTTGAGTAAATGCGCCCTCTGCAAAGATTCGGCGAAAAAGATTTGGTAGTTTAAAAGCTATGAAAAAGATGTCGCTATAGACACTAGCACCAAGAGCTGATGCTGTAAGTAAATCTCTTAGAAACCCAAGTATTCTTGAGAAGAGTATTCCGAAGCTATTTGTGAAAATGGATCTAAACATAAAAAAGCTACTTTGTCTTAAAATTGTCGTAAATTTGTTGGATTTACGAAAGTTTAACAAATATTAGATTAAAATGTATTATAAAAATTATTTGGTAGGTGGATATGGCAATCTTTGCTTCTAGCAAGAAAGAATCACAATCATCACAAGCAAAAATCCGCCCAACTGTTGTGCGGACACAAAATGTTGCTAAAGAACTCATCTCTATTGCAAAATCTAATAATGTTAATATTCACTCTATAGATTTTAACCTTCTAGAGGTTCAAAATTACACAAGGATAAATAAAGAGAATGAAGAAGTAGATTGGGAAGAAGTTACAAGTAGCGAGCTTCAAGAATTACTAACTGAGGAAAATTTACTTAACAAATATTTTGGCATAAAGCAGATGTATGAGATAGAGATATTCTCTAAAATACCAAATGAACCATATCAAGATTTTCATCTAACGATAGGCGCAAATGCCACCAAATGTAAGGTTTATCTAGGTATAAAAGAAGATTCAGAAGTTACATATAACAAAAATTTTGAACAAGATTTAATCACTCTTATAAACAAAAGCAAGGCTCGTGCAAACATTCTTATAGATGTTTTTGACACAATGGTGCTAAGTGTTGTGTCTAAAATAGTGGCCTATGTAATGGTCCAAGAGAGTGTTAAGTATGAAAAAAGTGAGGTGCATCTTGTAGCGGAATCTTATGAACCTGTGCCGACAAGAAATGATGCTTTAATACTACACTATGAAAAAAAAGAAAATATTAATGAAAACGAAAAAGTAGACTATGCAAATAGAGGTTTTATAAAGAGTGTTAAAAAAGATGAACTCCTGATGGAGTACATTAAAGCTAAAAAAGGGAAGCCTGGTAGAAACTGTAGAGGTGAGTTTTTAGAGCCAAAAGAACCACTAGAGTCAAATACCCCAAGCTTTAACACGGATGCTACTATCCAAATAATAGATAGCGATGATAAAACAGAATATAGGGCTGTTGAAAACGGATATGTAGTGTTTGATGCAAACACATATACCATAAAGTCTGATATAGATGTTGGTGAGATTAGTTTTAAGACTACTGGTAATATTCATGCTGGTATTGACTCTGATGTAAATATTAGTGTAAAAGAGAGCGATATCATGAAAGATGCTATCGGAACTGGTATGAAAGTTGAAGTCAGCGAGATAGATATAGAGGGAAATGTCGGACCAAATGCTCAAGTTATAGCACAAAAAGCAACTGTAGGCGGACAGACGCATAAAACAGCCACCATGACAGCGGAGAATCTGCGCATAAATGTTCATAAAGGAAAGGCATATGGAAAAAATATCCATATTTCAAGACTAGAGCATGGAGAGGCAGAAGGGGAGATTGTTGATATTGTTCAATGTATAGGTGGAAATATAAGAGCAAAAGAGATAACTATAGAGAGTTGTGGCTCCTATGTTCATGCTACAGCATCTAGATTTATTGAGATAAAAAAACTTCAAGGTAGTGAAAATACTTTTATAATAGATCCACTCCTTAAAGGTTCTATTAAAAAAGGTTTAGAGCAAAATAAAGAAGATATCTCAAAGCTTGAAAATAGTGTAAAAGATATGAAAAAAGAGATAAAAAAATACACAGAAATGGTTCAAAACAATCAAGAGAGTTTTGATGATGTAAGAAGACGACTTATTAACTATAAGAAAAATAATGTGAAGCTGCCTTCTTCTTTTGTAAAACAGTATAGTAAGTTTAAAAAAGCTAAAGAATATTTATCTAAGATAGAAAAAGAATATATGTCTAAAAAAGATCATTTAACTCTCTTAACAACAAAAACTGCATCTTTTCAAGACAATATATTTAATGCTAGAATCATAAACAGAGATAGATGGGTAGGGCATAATGAGATAATATTTAGGCTAGTAGATCCACCTATAGAAGTCTCTTATATACCAAATGAGGGCTCTCCTGATAAAATTTTTGCAATAGTAGAAGTAGATGAGGGTGTATATAAAATAGAGGCGGTGAAAGAGTAGATGATAGTAGGTTTAAGTGGCAAGATAGTACATAAAGAGCCGAGTTTAGTTCATGTTGATGTTAATGGTTTAGTTTATGAGGTTTTTATCTCTCTTCATACTTTCTCCGCACTAGGAGATGATAAGATAAAACTCTTTACAAGACATATAGTTCGTGAAGATGCTCAACTTCTTTTTGGCTTTTTAGATATTCAAGAGAAGAAAATGTTTGAGATGCTTATAAAAATAAGCGGAGTTGGGCCTAAAGTTGCAACGGCAATATGCTCAACTTTCACTCCTAACCAATTTGCAGTTCTTATAAATAATAAAGATATAAATGGTCTAAAAAAAGTCCCTGGCATCGGGCCTAAGAGTGCGGGGAGGATTTTAGTAGAGCTTGCTGGTTTTGACGCAGAACTCATGTCATCTGCAGAAGTTCCAAAGACTAAAGCCTTTAATGAAGCTAGTGAAGCACTCCAATCACTAGGATTTAAAAAAGATAAAATCTCCAAAGCTCTTAGTTCATGCTCTAGCGAAGACACTTCACTGCTTGTTAAAGAGGCTCTAAAACTACTTCAAACTATTTAATGCTATAATCCGAGTTTTAAAACAAGGATTTGTAACTATGAAACTATATGGTATACCAACCTGTGGCAGTGTTAGAAGTGCTAGAAAGTTCTTTAAAGACAACGATATTGAGATAGAGTTTGTTGATTTTAAAAAAGTTTCTGTGGGCTCTAAAGAGCTAGAAAATTGGCTAAAATATGAGGATATAGACACACTCTTTAACAGTCGTGGAACAAAATATAGAACTCTAAAGCTAAAAGATTTAAATCTTGATTCAGATGCAAAAAAAGAGTGGCTTTGTAAAGAAAATATGCTCTTTAAAAGACCTATAATCGAGTATGAAGCTGGTGTTGTAGTTGGTTGGGATGAAGAAAAATACAAAGAAATTTTCATAAAGCTTTAGCTAGGACATATTTCTTTTAAGAACAAACAAGGTGAAGTTTTTTCTTCATTTTATAAAATAAATTAAGGTATAAATTTTGAAATTAACAATTTTATTCGGCGGAGCTAGTTTTGAACATGAGATTAGCATAGTCAGTGCAATAACTCTAAAAGAGAAACTAGCTGGTTATGAGCTTAGCTTTATCTTTTGTGACCAAGACCATAGGTTTTATCTCATAGACTCATCAAAGATGAAAGCTAACACTTTTTCTAGGGGTGAACATAAGGGAATGTCACAAGTAAGTCTTACAAATGGCTATTTTGAGAAAAAAGGAATGTTTAGCTCAACTAAACATGCTGGGGTTGTTTTAAACCTTATACATGGAGCTGATGGAGAAGATGGGACTATTGCATCTTTGCTTGATTTTTTTGATATAAAATATATCGGGCCTAGGATAGATGCTAGTGTATTTTCTTATGATAAGAGATATACAAAATGGCTTTGCGAAGCTAAAAAAATCAAAACTATAGAGTATGAAGTTCTCTCATCAAATGAACATAAAAATATAAATATAAAGTACCCAATTATAGTTAAACCTGCAAGACTTGGAAGTTCTATCGGTGTTAGCATCGTAAAAGAAGAGAGCGAACTAGACTACGCTTTAGATGTAGCATTTGAGTTTGATAAGTCAGTAATAATTGAGCCTTTTATGTGTGGTATAAAAGAGTATAACTTAGCTGGATTTATGGCAAAAGGAGAGTTTTACTTCTCTATAGTAGAAGAACCACAAAAAAATGAGTTTTTAGACTTTGAAAAAAAGTATATGGATTTTTCTCGTTCAGGGAGTGTGGAAAAAGCAGAACTAAGCCCAGCAATTGAAGCAAAGCTAAAGTCAACATTTGAGAAAATCTATGAAAATCTTTTTGAGGGAGCACTAATTAGATGTGACTTTTTTGTCTTAAACTCAGAAGTTTATTTAAATGAGGTAAATCCAATCCCAGGCTCTATGGCTAACTATCTCTTTGATGATTTTAAATCATCGCTAGAACTACTCGCTTCATCTCTTCCAACACAAAGAAGAGCAAAAACAAACTACGACTATATTCACTCAATATCTAAGGCAAAAGGTAAATAATGGCTCTAAAGTCCTTACAGTACAATCAGCATACTTTTGATATAAGTTATGAGATACTAAACCCTGAAGCTACGGTTGATTTGATAATTTTGCCTGGTTGGGGAAGTAACAAAGAGCTTATGAAAAACTCCTTTGGTGCATATATGGACACATTTCGTCATATATATATAGACTTACCTGGATTTGGCAATAGTACTTCTGGAGTGGCACTAGAAACTAAAGACTATGCAAGGATAGTTGAGCTTTTTATGATTCATATAAATGCCTCAAAGGATATCATCTTAGGTCACTCTTTTGGAGGCAAAGTTGCACTTTTACTAGAACCAAAAGTTCTTGTTTTAGTTGGTAGTACTGGGATTATGGTTCCAAAACCAATAAAGATAAAGCTTAAGATAGCTATATATAAACTATTTAAACTCTTTGGACTTACAAAGTTTCGTTCACTCTTTGTGGCCGAAGATGCAAAGAGTCTGAGTGAGCCAATGTATCAGACTTTTAAAAATGTTATAGATGAAGATTTGAGTGAAAAGTTTAGCTCAAGTGATGCTAAAACACTCCTTTGCTGGGGAGATAAAGACACAGCTACCCCACTTAGCATTGCACATAAGATGCAAAAACTCTTAAAAGATTCAGCGCTAAAAATCTATGATGGAGATCACTACTTTTTTATGAATCATGCAAAAGAAGTCTCAGATGCGATTAAAAGTATTTTTTTAAAAACTTTGGAGCATAAATAATGGACTTTATGCTACTTTTGTCGTTTGTTACAAACGTTTTATTTGTTACTACTTTGGGATGGTATCTTATTACAAATCTCCAATGGTACGACTATAAACTCTCAAGAGTTGTACTAAAACATCATAAGCCTCACTGGCACATTGTCTACTTTTTAGTCCCTTTTATTGCCTACTATACAACAGCTGGATTTTTCCCAATCTTCTTCTACTTTGCACTTCTTCCTGCAACATTTGTTTGGCATAAAAAATTGGATAAAAGGCTGGTTCTTACATGGCGTGTTAAAAGATTTCTTATACTCTTAGTCTCTTTGACCCTTTTTCAAGATGTACTTTGTACATTAAAAGATGCTTGTGAGGTTTATGGAGTTTTCATGCCTATAGCGCTTGCTTATATTGGTAGTGTTATGATAGAGAAGTTTCTTTTTATGGCGTTTTATAAAGAGGCAAAAAAGAAGTTAAACTCTATGAAAGAACTAGAGATTGTCTGCATTACAGGAAGTTATGGAAAGACTAGCATCAAAAATTTTGTAGAGCAGATACTCTCACAAAAGTTTAAAGTTCATGCAACGCCAAGGAGTGTAAACACACTAGGTGGCATCATGCGTGATGTAAATGAGTCTTTAGAAGAAGATATAGAAGTTTATGTATGTGAAGCTGGAGCTAGAGAGGTTGGAGATATCTTTGAGATAACAACTTTTTTAGAGCCTCAAGTGGTAGTTGTTGCAAAAGTAGGAGAAGCTCACATAGAGTACTTTAAATCCTTAAAAAACATCATAGCCACAAAGCTTGAAATCATGCAGTCACCAAGGCTTAAAAAAGCCTATATTCACAGCTCTGTAACAGATGAGCCACACGAGAGGGTTACTTTTTTTGGAGATGATGTTTTAAATGTAGATGCTACGCTAGATGGGACTAATTTTGAGATGAAGCTAGGTGATGAAGTTTTAAAGTTGCACACTAAGGTTCTAGGTGCATTTCAAGCTAACAATATAGAAGTAGCTGTACAAATCGCTAAGACTTTTGGGCTAAGTAACCAAGAGATAGTAAAAGCAGTAGCAAAACTAAAGCCAGTAGAACACAGACTAGAAATGATAGTAGCAGGTGGAAAAATCATCTTAGATGATGGCTATAATGGCAACATAGACGGTATGAAAGAGAGCATCAGACTCTGTTCACTCCATGATGGCAGAAAAGTTATAGTGACACCAGGACTCGTTGAGAGCAGTGAAGAGTTAAACTTAGAGCTTATCAAAGAGATAAATGCAGTATTTGACATAGTCATAGTTACAGGCTCCCTAAACGCTAAACTCTTTGAGAAAAACATAAGTGTGAAAAATAAAATTATGTTGTCTGATAAATCAAAAATCCAAGATGTCTTAGCATCACAAACTGCGTCAGGAGACATCATCCTCTTTGCAAATGATGCACCTAATTTTATATAAATATGATAGATAAAGGCATAAAATATTTAGGTTACGCAACAGCTTGCATCTTGGCTTTGCTTGTTTTGTTGGTGGTTTATGATGCTACTGCAAGGTATTTGTTCTCAGGTGGATCTGTGGCACTTCAGGAATTGGAGTGGCATCTATTTGATGTGGTAGTTCTTTTTGGAATTGCTTATACTCTAAGTGAGAATGCTCATGTTAGAGTTGATGTGTTTTATGCCTCATACTCAAAGAAAAAAAAACCATCATAAACATCATCTCCTCACTCTTTTTTGTGCTTCCTTTTTCATGTATGATAGTCTATATCGGCATCGATTTCGTAGCTCTAAGTTTTGCTCAAAACGAAGCATCATCAAACCCTGGTGGGCTAGAATATCGATTTTTAGTAAAGTCACTTCTTCCCATCTCTTTTGTTTTTTTGGCTCTTGTTGCCATCAGTGAAGCCTACAAAGATATCCAAAGCTTAAGAGATGATACAAAGGGTGATGAGTTAAAAGATTATAATGGAGCTATAGAGTTATGATGGCTATAGCTATATTTATAACTATCTTAGCACTTTTGCTTTTGGGCATCCCTGTTGCTTTTGCTTTTGGAAGTGTTGCTATAGTTTTTGCTTTTTTTATACCAGAGTTAGGCTTTGGCATCTTTGATATTTTAGCTCTTCGCATCTACGGCATCATGAGTAACTCAACGCTGATGGCAGTCCCTCTTTTTATAGCGATGGGGCTTATTTTAGAAAAATCAAAAATGGCGGAGCGACTTCTAGTCTCCATGAGTGCTTTGTTCCGTGATGTCCGTGGGGGTTTGGCTGTTAGTGTAGTTTTAGTCGGTGCGATGCTTGCAGCTTCAACTGGTATAGTCTCTGCATCTGTTGTTATGATGAGTGTTATAGCCCTTCCACTTATGCTTCGTGCTGGATATGATAAATCTTTGGCATCTTCAACCATCGTAGCATCTGGAACACTTGGACAAATCATACCGCCCTCTATCATCCTCATCATCCTAGGCGATGTTATGAGTGTTGGCGTTGGCGAGTTGTTTATGGGTGCAGTTTTGCCAGGAGCTCTTCTTGTTGGTCTCTATATCGTATATATCCTAATCCGCTCATATCTCTCTCCAGAACTAGCTCCAATCCCAAAAGAGGTTAAAGAGGTCTCTATAAAAGAGATACTTCTCTCTATAATCCCACCACTTCTTTTGATGTTCTCAGTTTTAGGAAGTATTTTTGCAGGCATTGCATCTCCTACTGAGTCAGCCGCTTTTGGAGTAATAGGTGCGATAATTTTAAGTGCAATAAACAAGTCACTTAACTTTGAGATGCTAAAGTACGCCTCCCTTGGAAGTGTAAAGTTAAGCGGTATGATATTTATGATACTCATCGCATCTACTGCCTTCTCACTTGTCTTTAACGAGCTTGGAGGAACTGATGCTATAGTTGAGTTTTTTCATGAAGATATTGGAAATGTTTGGTTTTTTATAGCCATCTCAATGCTTATCATCTTTGTAGTTGGTTTTTTTATAGACTTTATAGAGATATCATTTATCATCGTGCCTATCTTAGTTCCTGTTATGATAGGCTTTGGCATAGACCCGCTTTGGTTTGCAATCCTTATCGCACTAAACCTGCAAGCCTCTTTTTTAACCCCACCTTTTGGACTCGCTCTATTTTTTCTAAAAGGTGTAGCTGGCGATAGTGTGAGCACGAGCGAGATATATAGAGGCATCGTTCCTTTTATACTCCTACAACTCTTAGCATTGGGACTTGTTATCGCCTTTCCAATCTTAGTTTTTGCCTTTGTATGATTTTGGGTTTAAAGCCCCACAGTGCGAAGCTGAAGCATCGCTTCCGATGGCTGTGAAGAGATCTAGGTGTGGCATATAAACCAACGGAAGCGAGAGATCTGGGTATGGCATATAAACCAACGGAAGCGAGAGATCTAGGTGTGGCATATAAACCAACGGAAGCGAGGTTTCAACCTCGTAGAAAAGGCTTGGTTGTAGATTACTACTTTAAAGCCCCACAGTGCGAAGCTGAAGCATCGCTTCCGATGGCTGTGAAGAGATCTAGGTGTGGCATATAAACCAACGGAAGCGAGAGATCTGGGTATGGCATATAAACCAACGGAAGCGAGGTTTCAACCTCGTAGAAAGGCTTGGTTGTAGATTACTACTTTAAAGCCCCACAGTGCGAAGCTGAAGCATCGCTTCCGATGGCTGTGAAGAGATCTAGGTGTGGCATATAAACCAACGGAAGCGAGAGATCTAGGTATGGCATATAAACCAACGGAAGCGGGGTTTCAACCTCGTAGAAAAGGCTTGGTTGTAGATTACTACTTTAAAGCCCCACAGTGCGAAGCTCATAGTGGAGAATGTCATTGGTTAGCATTCCTAAAAGTTCTACAAACTTTAGCAAAGTTATCTCTTTTTATAGAGTAATGGACTAAACTATAGTTACAAAATAAAAAAAAGAGATGAAGATGAAAGATATTTTATATGCTCCGTGGAGAGATGATTATATTGCGGGTAAAAAGATAGAGGGTTGTGTTTTTTGTCACATAAGTACTCATAAAAAAGAAGACAAAGAGTCACATGTTCTCTACAGAGATAAACACTGTTTTATGGTGATGAATATCTATCCTTACACCCCTGGGCACTTTATGATAATACCTCACAAACATACTGACAAACTAGAAGAGTTAGATGAGGCGACATGGTTACATATGAGTCTTTTAGCTCAAAAGGGCGTTAGGCTTTTAAAAGAGGGCTTAGGTGCGAAGGGTGTAAATATCGGTATGAACTTAGGAAAGGATGCTGGAGCTGGAATAGCTGAGCATATTCATATGCATCTAGTGCCACGGTGGAGTAGAGATACAAACTTTATAACAGCTCTAGCAAACACAAGAGTTTACTCTACTGACTTTGAGAAGATCTATAAAAAGATAAAAAAACTAACTGCTAAATATATAAAAGATTAGTCTTTTTTCTTACTTTTTAAAACAAAGAAAAAGATTGCAAGTATAACTATAAGAACTAGAGATCTAACTACTATGGTTGCTCCATCGAGTTCTTCCATGTTTTGCCTTTAAATGATTTTTGATTGTTTCGATTGTGCGTTTATGTGGATGGGGTAGAGGGATTCGAACCCCCGAATAGTGGCACCAAAAGCCACGGCCTTACCGCTTGGCGATACCCCAATAAAATGATGGCAAAATTTTATCATATGAAACTTAGAATTGTCTAAAAGTGCAGGTTATTTGAGATTAAAAAATTTACTGCTTTTGTCGATACTCTATATATAAAGTGTTAAGAGGATCATTCATGAGAATAGATAGTTACTCAGTGAGTATGAGCTCACAATATTATAACTTGCAGTACCAATCAACCGAAGCTAACATAGTAAAAGATACTCAGACTTTTGAAAAAGACAACTCTGTACATGTATCTGCTATAAAACAAGATTCTAAAGAGGTAGAGACGAACAAAGAACTCTCCATAGAACTCTCTAAAGCGATTTTAAAAAATATTAACTCCGAGTCTACAAAGGTTGTTAAAGATAAATTTGTCATAAGTAGAACAACAATGGAGTCACAAGCACTAAACTTCTCAGTTGAAGCAAAAGTTGTAGCAAATGGTAGAGAGTTTGAGATCTCTATGGATCTACTTCTCTCAAGAAGTTTTATAGAAAAAACACAAATAAGTGCTGAATTAGTAAGTAAGTCACTAAAAGATCCTCTAGTCATTTCTCTTGATGGACTCATGCCAAACCTTAGTTCAAAGCAGTTTTCATTTGACATAGATAGCGATGGAAGAAGCGATCAAATATCGCTACTAAAAAACGGAAGTGCGTTTTTAGCACTAGATAAAAACAATAATGGCATTATAGATGATGGAAGCGAACTCTTTGGAACGAAGAGTGGAGATGGCTTTGCAGATTTGAGTAAATATGATGATGACAATAACGGCTGGATAGATGCAAATGACAAGATATTTGACAAGCTTAGAGTCTGGGTAAAAACAGATACAAAAGATGAACTATTGGCTTTGGGCGAAGTAGGGATTGGGGCTATTTTTTTAGGAAATAGTGAGACGCCATTTAGCATAAAGTCTAACTCTAATGAACTCTTAGGCGAGATGAAAAAGAGCGGGATAGTTCTTTTTGAGAGCGGAAAAGCTGGGATTATCTCTCATATAGATATGGCAGTAGAGACTAAAAAAAGCTTAAATGTGCTAGAAGTTTTACAAAAAAATACTTCAATGTCAAATATGAAAAAAATCTATGTAGATAACCAAAACAAAGTAGACAAAGAGAGTGAAGATGATGATTTTTTAACTAAGATACAAAAAAAGATAAGAGTTCTTGAAGCAAAACTTTTTCATGCCCAAGAGGGTGAAAAAGCATCGCTTGAAGCACAAATAGGAGTACTCACTGCTCAAATGCTCTCATTTTTAAGTGTTAAGTAGTAACTGTTTTTAGTTTTTATCTTTTTTCTTATCGCTAGTAAAGAGAGTGCCTTTGTTGTGGATACCATCTATCAAAAACTCTCTAGCGGTGGTTAAATCATAGCCACTACACAAAAACATCTCTCTACCTTTATCGATAAGGTACTCGGCCGCTTTTAGTTTAGTTACGATTCCACCTGTTGCAAACTGAGAGTTTGGAGTATGCTCTTGATTTAGCTCTTCTACATTTAACTCTGTTACAAACTTTCTTATTTTTGCTTTAGGATTATCTTTAGGGTTAGAATCGTAATAACCATCAATATCACTCAAGATTATAAGTAAATCTGCCCCTGTATAGTAAGCAACATGGGCAGATAGTTGATCGTTGTCTCCAAAGAGTTGGTCTGGAGTTGTTGAGATATCGTTTTCGTTAACAATAGGTAAAATGTCATGTTTAAATGTTCTCTCTATAATGTCTTGAAAAATTCTAGTATGTACTTTTGAATCAAAATCCTCTTCTGTTAGGAGTATTTGAGAAATAGTTACATCATAAATATCAAACATATTTTTATAAGAACTCATAAGGAT
>JAVEST010000145.1:0-4371 GCA_034006465.1 Sulfurimonas sp.
TATCTTCAAAACTGCTCTTTCTTGAGCAGTTATTTCAAAAATCTTACATATCATTTTCTAATTTTTTATTATTCAGGTCGATAATCTTTTTTCAAAGCTTTTTTCTTTAACTCTTGTCTATATGCATCATTTAGTTCGTCCTCTCCATCGAACTTTGCTGCATTTAAAAACTTTTCTTCATCATCAAACTGCCCACTTTTTACAGCCCATAAAAATGCAAATAGTCCGAGAGCTCCCAAAAAGACCGAAGCTCCTAGCATCATAGCTATTACCCAGTTACTCATGTTTTACCTCTTTGTTATTTTTGTTTAAACTTATATTTTATTCTCATCGAATTGCCAACAACCAAAAGTGAGCTCAAAGACATAGATATAGCCGCTACAAGAGGGATAACGTAGCCTGCCATAGCAAGCGGAATAGTAACAGCATTATAGACTAAAGATATAAATAGATTTTGCTTAATAAGCCCAAAGGTTATTTTACTTATCTTAAACGCATCTTTGAGTGAAGTTAGTGAGTCATTTAATAAAACTACATCGCCAATTTCTACAGCTATATCGCTTCCACTCCCCATCACTATGCCAATATCTGCTCTTGAGAGTGCGAGTATATCATTTACGCCATCTCCAACCATAACCACACTTCTGTTTTGTGCATGAAGAGACTCTATAAAGTTAGATTTGTCTTCTGGGGTTTGTTCATAGTAAAGTTCTGTGATGCCAACCTTGCTTGCTACACTTCTAGCACTCTTCTCATTATCTCCTGTAAGCATTACAACATTGATATTTCTCTTTTGCATCTCGGCTATAAGTTCACTTGCGCTATCTTTTATCTTATCGCTTAACTCATAGATGCATACAACTTTTCTATCTACTGCATAGTAAAAAAGAGTATTATCACTTATAAAATCAATTTTTATTCCATGTAGTTCTAAAAGTTTTATATTTCCGCCAAGTATCTCTTTACCTCTATATTGTGCTTTTATGCCGCAAGCTGGTATTTGAGAAAATTCATCAAATAAAACCTCCCCAGGCGTCTCATCTTCACTTTCTAAATATCTGCAAATCCCAGATGCAACAGGATGTTTTGATAACTTTACAAGAGAGTATAAAAGCTCTTTATCAAACTCTTCAAAATGGCTCTGTTTTACAACCTCAGGCTTTCCAACTGTTAGAGTTCCAGTCTTATCAAGAACTAAAGTATCGACCTTTGCCATAGTCTCAATTTGAGCAGCCTCTTTAAAAAGAATGCCCCTCTTTGCACCAAGGTTCAACCCAACAAGAGTAGCAACTGGAGTAGCGAGAGCTAAAGCGCAAGGACATGCTATAACAATAACGGAGATGCCAATCATAAAGGAGGTCTCAAAGCCGTTACCTAACATTACCCATACAATAAAGGTTAAAAAACTAAACCCTAGTATGACAGATGAAAAGTGTTCTGAGAGCCTATTTGCCATCTGCTGTATCTTGGGTTTTTTGTTTATTGCAGATTCAAGTAGAGTGACAAGATTTGAAAGAGTTGAGTGTTTGAAGTCCTTTGTAGCTTTAAAGTAAATATCTGCATCTATACTAGTAGTCCCGCTAATAACGCTATCGCCTACCTTTTTATAAATCGGCTCGCTCTCGCCCGTTAAATTAGATTCATCAAAAGAACCCTGCCCTTTTATTATTTCACCATCGAGCAAAATCCTCTCTCCTGATGAAACAACTACGATATTTCCTACTTTTACATTCTCAAGCTTACAAGCAACAATAGCCTCATCTAAAAGAATTTTTATCTCACTAGGAATATGTTTACCAATGATATCTAGTGTGTCTGCCGCATTTTTTTTACTTAATACTTCTAAAAATTTTCCAATAAGAACAAAGGTTATAATCATACTTACTGAGTCAAAATATGCCTCTCCATATTCAGTCACAGTTATATAGATAGAGTATATATATGTAAGCAATGCCCCAGTTGCAACCATCAAGTCCATATTTACAACTCTATTTTTTAGACCATAGTATGCACCTTTAAAAAAGACCCAACCGCTAAAAAAAAGTACAGGCGTAGCCAAAATCCACTCGGCTATATTTAAAATAGTTTTTACATCTTGGGTTATTCCTGTGAAGTATCCAGCATATTGAGCTATTGCAATCCACATAATATTCATAGATGCAAAGATTGCAACTGCCATTTTTAAGTAGTAAGATTTTCTCTCTCTATTTGCATATACTTCTTGAATAGAAGAATCATAAGCAAAGGCATCATAACCAATAGAGCGAATCATCTCTATAATAGCGGATAATTTCACAACATCGTCTGCCCAAACTACAGTAGCTTTGTTGTTAGTAAAGTTGATATTTGCTTCTATGACTCCATCCATTTTATGAAGAGCTTTTTCATTTAACCATACACAAGCAGAGCAGTGAATTCCCTCTATTATAAGTGCTATTTCATTAAATCCATCACTATTTACTTTTACAAAAGCATCTCTAAAAGACTCACTATCAAAGGTTGATGAATCCTCAAACTTCTCAAGAGGAGGCGATAGCTTAACATTTTGAGTTCTAGCATAAAAACTATCAAGTCCTTCATCGCTAAGAAGTTTAAAAACTCCTTGACAGCCATTACAGCAAAAGTAGTGATTATTATCTTTTATCATAACAGCCTCATCAAATTCAAG
Organism: Sulfurimonas sp.; assembly: GCA_034006465.1. Lineage (GTDB taxonomy): Bacteria > Campylobacterota > Campylobacteria > Campylobacterales > Sulfurimonadaceae > Sulfurimonas. The sequence continues at coordinate 2,669 of JAVEST010000145.1, forward strand.
ATGACAATGGCTACAAGCTACTTTATTTGACAAGTTCAAATTTTCCTAAAGATCTATTTTTAACAATTTTGTTAGATAGCTCAATCAAACCATTCATGCAGATATATATACCATTTTGCGGTTTAGCCTTAAGAAAGCCTAAGGCCATTCCAAGGTTCAGTGTAGCTTCTATGTTATCTATCTCAAAAGGTCTCATAGCTCCTGTAAGTATGATTTTCCTATCTTCAAATATCTCAGTTAAAAACTCAGCTGTAACACTCATAGTATCAGTTCCATGAACTATAATAAAGGCATCATCACTTGACTCCATAATGATGCTAGCTAACATTTTTCTATCATTCATATCCATATCTAGACTATCTTTATAAACTACACCAGCCAAACTATAATCAAAATCAGCACTTTGCAATATGCTTTGTATAGCCTCATTATTATATGGAATTTCTAACTCTCCATTTTTTGGATTATATATTTTATTAAATGTGCCGCCACTATTTAGAATTAACATCGTAAATATCCTTAAGTTTTGAGATGATCTTATTCGCTTTTGATAGTTTCTTGCTCTTTGATTCATCAAAAAGATAGGTGCATCTCAAACCAGCAGCGAGTCCTGCTTCTATATCTCTTTCTTTATCCCCAATAATTATTGATTTTGATAAATCTATATTCAAATCTCTACTGGCATCTAGAAGCATTCCAGGATTTGGTTTTCTACAACTACATGCGCCAGAAATTTTAGGGTGATGTGGACAATGGTAAACTTTAGATATAAGGATACCTTGTTGTAAAAACTTATCTTTCATCCAAGAGGTTAAAATCTCAAAATCATCTTCTGTGTAAAAACCTCTTGCAATACCAGATTGATTAGTCACAACAACTATAATAAATCCAAGTTTCTCATAGTATTTGCATAAATCAATTATTCCATCTATAAATTCAAAATCTTCTATCTTATAAAGATAATCCTTTTCAACATTTATAACACCATCACGATCAAGAAAAAGTGCCTTATTCATATACTATTTTGATACACCCTCACCAAATATCTCTTTTTCTATAATATCGCAAAGTATATGGCCTATTAGTATATGAGACTCTTGAATCCTAGGTGTGTCATTTGAAGGAACAACTATAGCTATGTCGGCTATTTTAGCCATCTCTCCACCATCTCGACCAACTAAAGCTATAGTTTTAATATTTTTTTCTTTTGCAACTTTAAAAGCATTTATGATGTTTAATGAATTCCCTGATGTAGATATGCCTATAAAAATATCCCCATCTTGTCCCATACCCTCTAGTTGGCGGGAAAAAACTTTATCATAGCCATAATCATTTCCAATAGCAGTAAGATTTGAGGTATCAGTAGTAAGGGATAAAGAAGGCAGAGATGGTCTATCAAAACCATATCTACCAACAAGCTCAGCAGCAATATGCTGTGCATCCGCAGCACTACCACCATTACCAGCTAAAATAGTCTTATTTTTACCTCTATAGAGTTTCACACAAAGTTTAGCTACTTGTTCGATTATGCTTAACAACTCATCATTTTCATAGATAGCTTTTTTTGTTTCATAAGATTTTTTTATCTGATCTTTTATATATTTTTTCATATAATATCCTAAAATAATATTTGAAATAATACCATAATAAGCATAACAAAGATAACTCAATCACTACAATGAAGCTTCTAGCAATATAGCATT
>JAVEST010000146.1:0-4348 GCA_034006465.1 Sulfurimonas sp.
GACTATGTTATAAAAGAGCAAAGAGTTAAGTTTTTTTTAAATGGAGTTAAGTTTCTCTCAGTCATGTGCATCGCAAAATATCAAGATGCACATATTGTAGGTTTTTTACTCTCAGAAGCTGTCATTAAGAGTCTTGATGATGTTAAGAGTCTTGAAGTTAGCGATGATGGGCTCAGCGTCTATGTAGATGCTGATGTCTCTCAAGAAGGATATGATAATCTCTTTAAAGAAAAAACTCTAACTTCAGGCTGTTGTATCGGTGTAACAGGAAATGCTGAAGAGCTTTTTAAATGCTCATTTATTAGCACTGACTACACTATTAGTGCAGAAGATGCACTAAAGACAATGAGAAGTTTTTCAAAGCCATCTGAGCTATTTGATAATACTGGTTGCGTTCACAAAGCAAGACTTGTTTTAGAAGATGGTAGCTTTTTTGAAGCTGAGGACATAGGAAGACACAACGCTATTGATAAGGTTGTTGGTCTTGCATCTCTTAGTAAAAAAGATATACAAAGATCTGTTTTATATGCAAGTGGAAGATTATCTATGGAGATGGTAGTGAAGTGTGTTATGCACAAGATTCCCATAGTTATATCAAAAGCTGCTGTTACATTTCAAGGTATAAAAGCTGCGAATGAGCATGGCATCACTCTTGTTGGTTTTGCAAGAGGAAACAAGATGAATCTATATACCCATTCTGCTAGAATAGGTGTATAGACTATTTGCCACACTGAAGAGAGTGACTCCTCTTTTGTAAAGAAACTTCGATTTGTAAAGAAACTTCGTTTTCTAAAGAAACTTCGTTTTGTGGGAGGGATTACATATCCCAAAATTATTTCCAAACTATGAGAAGTGAATTTTTTCATAATCAGCAAGGCACTCCAATGTATGCTTCCCCTAGCTAAAGAGGAGTACCTTGCTTAAACCTTGTTAGGTGCTCCAACATACGCTTCCCCTAGCTAAAGAGGGGCACCTACTTAAATTTTGTTAGGTACTTCAAGATATGCTTCCCCTAGCTAAGGGAAGTACCTACTTTAAGAGGATAAAAATGTTACATTTAAACAAACTACAATATAACCCTCTAAATATCGTAGAACTCTCAAACTCACTCTCGCTAAATGCATTAAAACAAAATGAAGACTATGAAAAGCTATGTTTGGATTTTCAGACAAAATATAAGCGCAAGATGCTAAAAACATTTTCTTTTTCAAAAGAGGGTTTTTTAGGTCTTTTCCTTGAGTTAGATGCAAATATTGCAATTAGTAGGGGTGAGAGCCAAGCTGTTATTGAAGCTGGCTTACTATATGAAAAACTTGGATTTACCATCACATGGCTTGAACTAAACAGAGATGGAGGTGTGAACTTATCAAACTTAAACGATATAGACTTTATATTTATCTCCTCTTATGTAATGGATACCTTTGTAAAAACAGATTTAAAAGAGATAAAAAAAAGAGTAGATGCAAAGATTATCTCTAATGCATCTGCTCATTATCATCAATGTAGTGATGCCCTTTATTTTGATTCTTATAAGTTAACAGGCTTTGCCCTTAGCGGAGTTTTACTCTTTGATGATGAGATGTTTGAGCTAATAAGTATAGGATTTATGGATACAATTACTCTAAAACTCTCCTTAGATGCACTAAAGATGCAGAGCTTTAACACTACGCTAAAAGCTAAGTTTTTAGAAGAGTTAAAGAGGATTTTTAAAGAAGATTTATACTTTTTTGTCTCCCCAGATTCTACACTTGAATACTCTCTTCATTTTGGACTAAAGGGTATAAAGGCTAGAGAGTTTATAAGAACTTTAGCTCTTAGTAAACTCTTTATTACAAATGGAGAGGGCTGCTCACTAGGACTTGCAAAACCATCAAGAGTTATTCAGGCTATGGGTTATAGTGAGGAGCAAAGTAGAAATAGTATTGAGCTATCTTTTGTAGATGAAATGAGTGATAAAGAGATAGAGAGTGCAGTAAAGACTATGCATCTAAAATATATTCAGCTACTCTCTTTTAGTGAGTAACAAAGAGCCTTAGCAAAATCTAACATCTCTTACAAGATTCATCGTGGAGAACGCCAAGAGTTAGCATTCCTAAAAAACCTGCTTGCGAAGAGATGTATTACTTTAAAGTTGTTAGGGCTTTTGGAACCCCGAACTTGTTCGGGGCAATTGGGCTTAAAATAACATCAGCCCCGAAACATCATGGAGAATGCCATTGGCTAGCATTCCTAAAGTTCGGGGTTTCATTAGTTTTTTGTTGTCTTCTACTTAAATCCTAGCGTAATCAACACTCAAACAAGCGTCAAGCTCTCCTAGCTCTTTTAAAGTTTTCTCATCAACTCCATCATCAACTAAAATAACTGCCAATGCTTCTGAATCTTTATTCCTTGCAAGTGAAAAGTCTGCAATATTTACATTGTTTTTAGCTAAAGTTGAACCAATGCTACCAATAACACCAGGAACATCACTATTTTTAAACAAAATCATATTGCCTTTTAGTGCAACTTCAATATCAAAACCATCAATTGCTACAATTCTCTTAATGCCATCATCAAAGATAGTAGCACTAATAGTTGTAGTACCCTCAGCCGTAGTTAGTTTAACTGTTATAAGGCTTTTAAAAACTGATGAATCACTAAGCTCTTCTGACTCTATCTTAATGCCTTTTTCTTTTGCAACAAATTCAGCATTTACATAGTTTATGGTATCGCTTGAGCTTTCACTCATAGCACCAACTGCGACAAAAGTAGAAAGAGACTCAACATACTTAGCTATCTCACCTTGTCCACTAACTTTTATAGCTACGATTTGAGACTGGTTTATCTGAGATGCCAAAAAGCCTATCTTTTGTCCCATCTCTAAAAATGGCTTTACAAAAGATGGTATTTTACTCTCATCTATTGGCAAGTTCATCGCATGAGCAAATGAGATGCCTTTAGCTGCTTCTATTGCATTTTGTGCAGCCTGAGTCCCAATGTTGTACTGCGACTCATAAGTATTTGCACCTAAGTGTGGAGAGACGATGATGTTATCAAGATCTAAAAGGGGATGATCTGTTGCTGGTTCTTTGTTAAAAACATCAATACCTGCAAAACGGATTTTTTTAGATTTTAAATTATTATAGAGTGCTTCTTCATTATAAAGTCCACCTCTTGCACAGTTGATTAAGACTACTCCATCTTTCATCTTAGCAATTTCTGGCTCATCTATCATATTTAAGGTTTCTTTATTTTTAGGAGTGTGAATCGTAATAATATCACAAGCTAAAATATCCTCAAAATTTTTAGTATAAGTCATATCTAGGTCGGTAACTTTTGATGGGCTAATATATGGGTCATAAGCGATGATATCCATCTCAAAAGATTTAGCTCTTATTGCTACACGTGAGCCAATATTACCAAAACCGATAACACCTAGTTTTTTTCCTTTCATCTCATAACCATACCACTTCTCTCTTTTCCAGATTCTTTGGTTTTTAAGGTGGTCATGTGAGTATGGAAACATTCTCATACATGAGAGCATGTGAGCTAGGGTGAGTTCTACTGCTGCCACTGTGTTTGCAGTTGGTACATTCATAACGATGATACCCTCTTTTGAACATCCATCTATATCTACATTATCAACACCAACACCTGCACGTACTATAGCTTTCATGTTTTTAGCAGCTGCAATAAAAGCCGTGTCTACATCTGTAGAACTTCTCGTTATTGCAACATCTGCAGTAGCGATTATATCAAGAAGTTTTACCTTATCTTCATCAGCTGCCATTATTAAGTTAATATTCTCATCACTCTTAAGCATCTCAAGACCAGCTTCATGGATATGATCACAGACTACTATTGTATGTTTTTTACGACTCGGCATTTAATGCCTCCCTTAATGTAATTTTATATTTAATCATTTATGTATCTTCTTTGAAAAGTTCTACATTAGCTGATATTTGATAATTTTTCAAGACTCTAACTAGAGAGTTGAGCCTATCTACATCTCTAGAATAGATAAGTAACTCTACACTATTTTTCTCTCTTACAAGATAATATTTTAAGCCATGTTGCTTTAGCTCCTCTTTTAAACAAAAGAGTTGATATGGATCTAGGAGTGAGGCCGATAGTTTGTAGGTAGTTTTACTTACTATCTCTTCATTTAGATCTAGCTCTATAAAGACTTCATTGACGGGATAAAAATATCCTAACTTTTGGGTTTTTGAAAAATGATTTAACCAAACATCTTGGGGTTTTTTCTGCAAAATTTCACTCTTATGTGTAAGTGGCTGCCCATAGTCTTGTTCATATGAAGGATTTATAGAGATAAGGAAAAAGATGATAAAAATGGCAACTCCAAGTGCTA
>JAVEST010000150.1:0-4123 GCA_034006465.1 Sulfurimonas sp.
ATTCACCGTGGTGGTAAAGTTATCATATTTTTAGGAATCTTCACAATCGCTTCGGCAGTTATTGGTAAACAAGTTATGCACTTGCCTCCAATGTGGGGAATGTTATTTGGTCTCTCTATTCTTAAGCTTTACGCTTATTCACTTAAAAGATACCAAGGTAGCGATATTCAGATATATAAATCTGTCTCAAAAGTTGAAAACGACACGCTCCTCTTTTTCTTTGGTATATTAGCAGCTGTTGGCGCTCTACATTTTGCAGGTTTTCTAGCTCACGCGGTTAACCTCTACACAATGTTTGACCCTACTATAGTTAATATCGGTGTTGGTTTCTTATCTGCAATAGTGGACAACGTACCTGTTATGTCAGCTGTACTTAAAGCAAATCCTGCACTTGGGTTAGATCAGTGGATGTTAGTTACTCTAACTGCTGGTGTTGGTGGTAGTTTGATTAGTTTTGGCTCAGCCGCTGGTGTTGGTGTTATGGGTAAACTAAAAGGTGTTTATACTTTTGGTTCACATATGAAAATGTCATGGACTATACTTGTAGGATACTTTGTATCCATTGCAGTCTGGTATCTTCAGTATGAGATGCTAGGGTTTTATATGAAGCCTGTTGCTAAAGTGGCAGGTCTCTAAGCTTATCTAAAATCTTTTTTTATTGCACAAAAGTGTAGCAAAAAGTCTAAAGACTTATTTGTTGCACTTAGCAATGCTCAAGAGCACACTCTTTAGATGCTAAAACAAACTCTTTCTTTTACAAATCAAAACTTAAACTTTTTTATAGTATCCTTTCATAATTATTTAACACCACATTTTTTTAAAGGTCCTCCCATGACAAATGTTAGCATCATAGTTTTAGATTTTGGTTCTCAATATACACAGCTTATAGCTCGCCGTTTGCGTGAAGATAAGATATATTGTGAGATTCTTCCATATCACGCAAGTGTCAAAGATATCAAAGCAAAAAATCCAAAAGGCATCATCTTAAGTGGCGGTCCATCGTCTGTTTATAGCCCAAATGCTTATGTAGTTGATAAGGCTATTTATGAGTTAGGCTTACCAATCCTTGGCATCTGCTACGGTATGCAAAGAATTGCCGTTGATTTTGGCGGAAGCGTTATTCGCTCAGAACATCATGAGTATGGAAAATCAGAACTTCACATCATAGATGTTGGGCAAAACTGCTCACCACTTTTTCGCGACTGCGATGATAATGCCACAGTTTGGATGAGTCATAGTGATAGAGTAGATGTACTTCCAGAAGGTTTCACTCCAATTGCAACATCTGCAAACTCTCCATTTGCAGCCATTGCAGATGAGAGTAGAAAAATCTACGCTATGCAGTACCATCCTGAAGTTCAACATACTGAAGAAGGTTATTTGATGCTTAGAAACTTTGCAAAAAATATTTGTGGAGTTGATGAAAAGTGGAAGATGGAACACTTCTTAAAAGAGCAAATCAAGTTAATAAGAGACAAAGTAGGAACGGGTAAAGTTCTTTGTGGCCTTAGCGGTGGAGTAGATAGCTCTGTTGTAGCTGCTATGCTTTATGAGGCGATTGGCGATCAACTTATTCCTGTTTTTGTTGATAACGGACTTCTTAGAAAAGGCGAGAGAGAACAAGTTGAGCAGGTCTTTAAAATAAACCTAAAAACTCCTCTAATTACTGTAGATGCTGTGGATAACTTTTTAGGTAAATTAGCAGGTGTATCTGATCCTGAACAAAAAAGAAAAATCATCGGTCATACTTTTATAGAGGAGTTCGAACGTGAGGCTAAAAAACACGATGGCATCAAGTTTTTAGCACAAGGTACACTCTATCCTGATGTTATAGAGTCTATCTCAGTAAACGGCCCATCAGAGGTTATAAAATCTCATCATAATGTTGGCGGATTACCTGATTGGATGGATTTTGAGCTTATAGAGCCTCTTCGCGAACTCTTTAAAGATGAAGTAAGAAAAATCGGTCTTGAACTCGGGCTTCCTGAGTCTATGATAAACCGCCATCCATTTCCTGGGCCTGGACTTGCAATTAGAATCATGGGAGATGTAAATGTTCCAGATTTAACAATCCTGCGCGAGGCTGATGTTATACTTCTAGATGAGTTAAAAGCAAGTGGTTACTATGCTAAAACATGGCAAGCTTTTGCAGTACTTTTAAATGTAAAATCAGTTGGTGTGATGGGTGATAACCGTACATATGACAACACTATCTGCGTTAGAGTTGTTGAAGCGGTTGATGGAATGACAGCAACTTTTGCACGTCTTCCACACGATTTACTAGAGAGAATAAGCAGAAGAATTATCAATGAAGTTGATGGCATAAACAGAGTAGTTTATGATATCAGCTCAAAGCCACCAGCAACAATAGAGTGGGAATAAAATTAAGAAAAATTTCGGCTCATCTTGCAATGATTTAGGCTACGACATAGTTTAGCTATGTCTTCGCCTAAAAAAATCACAATCTAAACCAAACTTTTTATAATTTATGTTTTAAGAGTTTTAGTTATATTTTAAACTTTAAAAACTTTAGGAGACTCTATGTCAAGACAAATATATCTATTTGCTACTTCAAAACATCCAGATGCAATAAGTGCACAATCTTTGCAAGTTCGCTTTTTAAAACCAAATATAGACTTTAGTAAGTATGACAATCTGATCATCACATCCAAACAGACTGTAAAAGCTCTTAAACAATATGCAAAAGAAGAGTTTATAAATACTCCAGCACTCTGCGTATCTAAAAAAACAGCTGATGCTTACAAAGATTTTGGTGGGCAGATTTTAGATTTTGGTGATGGCTATGGAGACAATTTAGTTAAGTTTATAGAGGAAAAACCTAAAGATACGAAGTGGCTATATCTAAGAGCCCATTCCATTGCATCTGACTTTGTAGCAAGATGCAAAGCTGATGGTTACTCTATAGCTGAGGAAATTTTATATATAAGTGAGTGTGCAAAAGAGGCTCTTGAAGTAGAGGTTCTAAAAAACTCAATTCTTATTTTTACCTCTCCCTCATCTATAGAGTGTTTTTTAAAAACTCACGCAATAGATGAAGATGCTAAGGTAATTGTTATCGGAACAACTACTGCAAAAGCCCTTCCAGATGGGGTAAATTTTGAGATTTCTCAACACACTTCTATAGAGAGCTGTATGGATCTAGCACTTACATTGCGATAAAATAATTTTTGTGATTTGATATTAATAGATAATATCAGTTAGTTATTTTTCTTTAAGTTGTACGATGATAAACTACTTCAAATTAATACCAAGGATGTAAAATGAAATTTACTAAGTTACTCGTTATAGGTTCGCTGTTTGTGTCGTCACTATTTGGGGCTTCATACAATGTTGACAGAGCTCACTCAAACATAGGGTTTAAAGTAAAACATATGATGATATCAAATGTCAAAGGCTCATTTAGTGATTTTGAGGGTACATTTGAGTATGATGAAAAAACTAAAAAACTAACAGCTCTACATGGTGAGATCCAAGTAGAATCAATAGATACGGCAAATGAAAAAAGAGACACTCACCTAAGAGAAGAAGAAATTTTTAATGCTGATGAATATCCAACTATCACCTTTAAAATGACAAAAATGGATGGAGATAATGTATATGGTGACTTTACACTAAAAGGTGTAACAAAAAACATCAAATTAGAGTTTGAAAGTGGTGGAACTATTATAGATCCATGGGGCAATGAAAGAGCTGGTTTTTCACTAGAAGGAAAAATAAAAAGAGCTGATTTTGGTTTAACTTATAACTCTATTTTAGAAGCTGGTGGTTTTGCTATTGGAGAAGATGTTAAGCTAGAAGTCGAGATAGAGGGCATAAAAGCTAAATAACTCCTAAAAAAAGGATTTTCTTAAATAAAATCAAGAAATCTTTTAGTATAATAAACTTCTAGTCTGAGTAGTTCGAGATATCGTAAATATGAGGGTTCTACATTTTCAAATAGTGAATAAGTAGGGTTTTTGTGTGTGGTGTCTTCGTTTGAGATAGTTAACTCTATCGAGATGATGCCACCGTTATAAAACACTCTCTTCACCCAAATACGGCTTTTAGAACCAAGCCTAATGCGAGACGGCTACTCGGGCTATTGTTAAGGTCTTCACCTAAA